>JAFAEB010000132.1 GCA_023424235.1 Bacillota bacterium | reverse complement strand
ACCTTACATAGAAGCTTAAAATAAATACTTAAGGTATGCTTCAATCAAGCCCTAATATCTTGTAGAGTATAAGAGTAGGAACATAGTTTCATTCACTATGGTCCTTACTCTTATTTTTGTTTAATATTTTATTCTCTTACAATACGTATCTTAATTATAAATGCAATAATATTTACTTGACTAGAATATTAGAATAACATAGAATGAAAATACATATAACAAATTTTGATAAATTTAAACAAAATTCGATAAGAAAGGTGAGCTTTACATGAAAAAAGAAACATATGTTGGTATTAAGTTTAAGCTATTGTTTATAGTACTGCCAACAATTATAATTTCCATGATGGTGCTTATATTAATCTCCTATTTATTTACACGAAATATAATCATTGAACATGGAAATGAGCAAATTCTATCTATATCAACAGCTAATACAGATAGAGTGGAATCATACATAACAGACACATTAAATACTTTTGACACAATAAAAAATACGTTAGAAACAATAAATCTTACAAAAGAAGAACGGTTGGCATATTTAAAGTCAACTATGACACTGGATGAAAGCTTTCCCAATGGAGTCTATATTGGTGATAACCAAGGAAATTTTTTAGATCCATCTGGCTGGATACCGCCATCTGACTATGTGATTACAGAAAGGGATTGGTACAAGGAGGGACTTAGTAATACTTCCTTTCAAATTGGTAGCACCTATTTAGATGCGGATACTGGGGAATTTGTTGTAAGTGCCTCTTCTAAATTAAATACAGGCGGAAATAAGGTAGAAGTAGCTTCGGTAGACATTTTCTTAAATAGATTATCTGATATGGTTGCATCTATGAAATTAATGGATAGTGGAATAATTTTTTTAGTAGATAATACAAATCATTCCATCATTGCACATATAAATAAAGAGCTAATCGCTACAAATATAGCAGATAGTGACAATCTTATTTATAATCAAATAAAAGCTAATATTGATAATAATACAACAGAACTGTTTCAACTAGATGATGGAACTACTACATATATGGCAAAAATTGAATCAGTAGAGGGAACAGAATGGATGATGGTGTCCTATGTACCATCAAGTGAAGTACTAGGTGGCCTATCCAGTTTACAAGCAACGGTAATTACCATTGCTATCATTTCTATTATTTTTATTACTATTGTTATAGAGCGTATTGTACATTTTATTATTCATCCTATTAAAGGAATCACAAGTTCAATTTCTGAAATAACAAAGGGTAATTTTACAGTTGAAGTGAAAGCCAAAGGGAATAACGAAATAGGTATCATGTCAAGAAGCATGCAGACCTTTATTAAAACCATGGGGAAAATGATTGGAGATGTCAACACAATTGCAAATCATGTGAAAGAACAAGCGAATAGCAATAAATATATTACAGAGCAATTAAATGATTCTGCTCTTGTTCAAACAAACTCTATGGAGGAATTAAATACGACGGTATTTGAACTTACAAAAGCAATTTCTGTTATTGCAGAGAATGCTACTGATTTAGCCACAGTAGTATCAGAAACATCATCAAAAGCTACTACTGCTAGTGAAAAAATGAAGGATACGGTTATTGCTTCATCTAAGGGAAAAGAGGATATGGAAAAGATTAAGAATTCCATGACCAAAGTAGAGCAATCCATAACAATGCTAGAAAATTCAGTTGCTGAAGTAGGTCTGTCGATGAAGCAAATAAATGACATTGTTAACTTAATTGGTGGAATTGCATCGCAAACTAATTTATTATCACTAAATGCTGCAATTGAAGCTGCTAGGGCAGGAGAAGCAGGAAGAGGTTTTGCCATTGTAGCAGATGAAATTAGAAAACTTGCTGAAACAAGTGGTAATGCAGTTAATAATATCTCGAATCTAGTAGGGAATATAAATAACTTGGTAGATGAGACAGTGGATAAGACAAAGGAAAGCGTTGAAACCATTTATGACAGTACCCTTTTAGTACAAACAGCAAGTGATTCCTTCCAAACTATTTTTGATAATGTAACAACAAGTAATGGATTTATTCAAGATATGATTGAGCAAATAAGACAGGTAGATAATGTTTCTTCAACGGTTGCTGCAATTACGGAGGAACAATCTGCTAGTGTTGAAGAAATATTGGCAACTACGGAAAGCTTATTAGAGCATACAAGACAAATATCAGCGAATAGCGATGTACTAGGTAGTGATTCAGTAGGTTTATTAGAGACTGCAGAACAGTTAAAAACATACATGGAGCAGTTTAAAATTTAAGTTTAAGATTATATAAATAAACTATTGACTTTCTATAAAACATTTATTATACTTATGAAAACAAAAAATAAACAAAAGCTGTGAAAAGAAGAAGTAAGAATTGTAAGGTTTAAACAGAAAGCTGCCGGTTGATGAGAGGCGCATAAACTAGATTCTGAATACATCTTAGAGCCTCACACCAAACGAGAGTAATCTTTAGTAGGCTGTTGACGGAACCCGCACCCGTTATCGTGCTAGAGTATAACCATGCTTGGACATGAGTACTCAAAAAGGTTAGCTATGTATATAGTTAATAAATCTGAGGTGGTACCGCGAGATAATATCCCGCCCTCTTTCTTAAGGAAGAGGGCGGTTTTTTTATATTATAAAGCGGATTTATGGTTTGTTTTTTCCTTTTTTACAGCGAAATAAAGGAGAATGAGAATGAGTTTAACAAGTAAAGAGCTACTAAGTGTTAAGGAGCAAGTAAGAATTATTACAAAAGGTGCAAGTGAAGTAATACAAGTTGATGAACTTAAGGAGAAATTAAGTAATTCTATCAAGAATAATAAGCCATTAATAATTAAATTTGGCTTAGATCCAAGTGCACCAGATATTCATTTAGGTCATAGTGTACCACTTAGAAAACTTAGACAAATGCAGGATTTAGGTCATAAGGTAGTAATCATTATTGGTGATTTCACTGGTAGAATAGGCGATCCAACTGGTAAATCTAAAACAAGAAAGCCATTAAGTGACGAAGAAGTAAAAGAGAATGCAAAAACTTACCTAGATCAATTATTTTTAATCTTAGAGAAAGAAAAAACAGAAGTACGATTTAATAGTGAGTGGCTTTCTAAGCTTAATTTTAGAGAGGTGATTGAGCTCGCTAGTAAAATGACAGTAGCTAGGATGTTAGAGAGAGATGACTTTAAAACTAGGTTTCGCAATAATGAGGCAATTAGCTGTCATGAGTTTTTATACCCACTGATGCAAGGATATGATTCTCTTGCAATTAATGCAGACATAGAACTTGGAGGTACAGACCAGACCTTTAATATATTAATGGGTAGAACTCTGCAAAAAAGTGAAGGAATAGAACAACAAATTGCTCTATTCATGCCAATTCTAGAAGGATTAGATGGAGTTCAAAAAATGAGTAAAAGCCTAAATAATTACATTGGTATTAAAGAAGAGGCGAAGGTAATGTTTAAGAAAGTAATGGAAGTACCGGATCATTTAGTGATACGCTATTTTGAACTTGTTACAGATGAACATCCAGATCGTATTGATGAATTAAAACTTTTATTAGAAGAAGGGGCAAACCCAAGAGATATTAAATTTGAACTAGCTACAATTATCACTGGCCTATACCATTCAAAAGATGAGGTGGAGGGAGCAATTAAGTACTATAATGAAGCCTTTCGAGACAAAAGAATACCAGAGCAAATTAAGGAGCTTATCTTACCTTGCGATTGTGAGACATTGCAAGAAATTCTTCCTTTCTTAGTAAAGGAGCAGTATGTACGTAGTAATAGTGAATTTCGAAGATTAGTAGAGCAAGGTGGCGTATCGATTAATGATGAAAGAGTACTGGATATGGATCTTGTATTAATAGAAGATGAAAACGTGCTAAAAATAGGAAAAAAGCAATTTATAAGACTAATAAAGAGCAAAGAAAATAAATAATCAAAAAAGGAAGCATAATTAATAAAATCAATACCCTTTAAAATGCAATCATGTCATTTTCATATTCTATAGTATCGGCTATGGAATATGAAACATAGCATGATAGTCAAAATTAATCTTTAAATGAATGGTTATAACATTAATTTTTAAAGTTGGTTAACCACGAGGTTCTCTGAAAGATGAATATGAATTGTTTTAATTGAATGATTTAATTAAATAAGATATATAAAAGCAATAAAAGAACTAAAAACTGAAAGAAATTATAAAAAGTGTTAAATTTATGCTTGACAAATGGACAAAACCTAACTATAATGGAAAAGTACTCGCGAGTAGCTTGTATAACTTGGGATCATAGCTCAGCTGGGAGAGCATCTGCCTTACAAGCAGAGGGTCATAGGTTCGAGCCCTATTGGTCCCATTTACAATAATATATGGCGAAGTAGCTCAGTTGGCTAGAGCACACGGTTCATACCCGTGGTGTCGGCGGTTCAAATCCGTCCTTCGCTACTATCTAAAGATTGTCAAATGACAATCTTTTTTTACTAGCTAAAATGTAATAAGATCGTATATAATAGAAAGTATCAATGAAGTTATTTATTGGTACTTTTTATTTTGTTATCATGAATTTTATATGATATCATTATAACACGGCTTATATAACCTAATTCTATGAAAAGAAGTGTTTTCTTTGTGCATCCTAGAAGATGGAACAATATAGCGAGTTGTATTACAAAAATTTAATAGAATTAATATATATATAGAAAGGCATAGGTGATACCATGAGAATTGGATCCGGTTATGATGTTCATCGTCTTGTTGAAGGACGTGATTTAATTATTGGGGGAGTAAACATACCCTATGAAAAAGGTTTATTAGGACATTCTGATGCTGACGTTTTAGTACATGCAATTATGGATGCATTATTAGGAGCTGCAGCACTTGGAGATATAGGAAAAAACTTTCCTGATACAGATGATTCTTATAAAGGAATTTCTAGTATAGAATTATTAAAAAGAGTTAAAGTATTATTAGATGAGCAATTATATTTTGTAGAAAATATAGATGCTACCATTATAGCGCAAAAGCCTAAGATGTTACCATATATTCCTGATATGATTAAGAATGTAGCGAGTGCTTTAGAAATTGATGAAAATCGTGTAAATATCAAAGCGACTACAGAAGAAGGACTTGGATTTACTGGAGAAGGACAGGGAATATCTGCTAATGCCATATGCCTTTTAACAACAGTAGGTAATTATAGTTATAATAGTTATGATGATGATATGATGACACAAGCAACTAGTGGCTGTGGTGGCTGCTCTGGTTGCAGTGGTTGTTCAAAAAAATAAGAATCAAAATTAGTTCTTTACATGGACAGAAGGAGGTAACTATGTCATATGAATTATATATGAATATATCTGAGGTTGATGGTATAATAAGAGAAGAAGTAGAGCAAAAAATCTATGATCTTTGGAGAGCATGCTTTCATGATTCTATCTCCTATACAGATTTTTATTTTAAATATAAGGTTCCTTATAATGAGATTTTATCAATTTGGGATAAGAATAAAATTATTTCCATGTTACACCTTAATCCCTATGAAATTTATGTAGGAAAGCGTAAAGTGCCTTGCTTTTATATTGTTGGAGTAGCAACGGATGAATCGTATCGTAGATTGGGTCTTATGAAGCGCTTATTAGATGCAGCCTTAGTCTATATGTACAAGCAAAATATGCCTTTTACCTATCTAATGCCAGCCTTAAAAGAGATTTATCTTCCATTTGATTTTCAAGTAGTATATAAAAGTGAGCAATGGGATAATGAATTATTCTCTTATTATAAGATAAAAAATAGTGATATGGATTCTGATGATAGATTAATAGCCAGTGAAGTAACTTACCACAAGAAAGAAGTAGCAAATGAACATATAGAGGTATTAGCCTTAAGCCAACATATCCATTTCCAAGAGGATTTAATTAAGTACACCAAAGAATGGTTAAAAAGTCATTGCTATATATATACCGATCGTGATGACTTTTATTATACTAGGTTAGACAAGGAGATGAAGGCTAGCAATGGAGAAATTCTTCTTTGTATAAGGAATGGTAAAATTGTTGGATATTTATCTTATATGTCAGAGGAGTATGTGCATATAACTGAATTGATATTTGATGACATAAATGCAAAAGAAGCTCTTTTTGATGAACTTTTACAGCGTGAAGATGGAGATAAATTAAAGGAGATGGAGTTTCTTCCATCTATTATGACTCGAATTGTTAATTTTTCATCTTTTATAAAACATTTAAAAAGTAATAAAGAGTTTCGTATCGTACTTGAGGTTAAAGATGAGATTATAAAGGATAATAACGAAGTGTATCAATTATCATTTCATGAATTAGGTTGTGAAATAAAGGTGAGTAAGGAGAGTCCAGAAGTTTGTGGTGATATTAAATTACTTACAAAATTTTTCTTTGGTCAAATGAAGGACTCTGAAATAGAAGAGATTATTATTTCGACAGATAAGCAAAGGATAAAAGAATTGTTATTATCGATTGTAAGTTTGCAAAATCTTTTTATTAATGAAGTTGTATAATACAGTGCATGCCTTTAAAAGGGAAATTTATTGGCGAATGAAATGCTAGGTAACAAAATTATAATGGTAGGAATTTGAATGTAGTAAAGGAATGGGAATATACTGGGTATCCTCTTAGCTTTATTGTTAGTTTACATTTATTAATTCCTACCATATTTTTTTGAGCTAGATACATTAATATTTATATAAGGAGGAAGTATGAAAAAATTCAGAGTAAGATATGAGAGGATAGTATCCCTATTATTGTGCCTTTGTTTTTTGCTTTCTATGGGAGCTAGCAAAAGCACAATGAATAGTAAAGCAAAGACCAATGCAATGGATTATGTTAGTAAAATGGAGCCCGGGTGGAATTTAGGCAATTCTTTTGATGCGGTTGGAAATGAAACATCTTGGGGGAACCCAATTGTATCAAAAGAACTAATTTATGCTATAAAAGAACAGGGTTTTAATAGTATACGTATTCCAATAACTTGGATTGGACATTTTGACGAAAAGGATGAAAATTATAAAATTACTGAAAGTTATTTTGATAGGCTAGATATGGTTATTAAGGATGCACTAGAAGCTGGCCTATACGTAATCATTAACTTACATCATGATTCATGGAAATGGGTCAATAAAATGGAGACGGATGATACGGTTTTATTAAAATTTAATGCTTTATGGAAGCAAATTTCTGAACACTATAAGGATTATTCAGACAAATTAGTATTTGAATCCATAAATGAACCTACTTTTGATGGTGTTAGTGAGGCTAGAATGATTGAGTTATTGAATAGTTTAAATCAGTCTTTCTATGATATTGTAAGGAGTTCAGGTGGTATTAATGATAAAAGGATGCTGCTATTACCAACTGTTTATACCAACGATAGTCAGGTTCGCGTAAAAGCCCTTTATGATATGATGCTACCATTAGAGGACAGTAATCTTATTGCTACCGTTCATTATTATGGCTTCTGGCCATTTAGTGTTAATATTGCCGGAAAAACTACCTTTGATAAGGAAGTTCGAAAAGAACTAGAACAAGCCTTTGATCGTGTTTATAATCAGTTTATTGCAAATGGAATACCTGTAATATGTGGAGAATATGGATTACTTGGTTTCGATAATAGTTTAGAGACGGTAGAGCATGGTGAAATACTAAAGTACTTTGAGTACATAAATTATTATGCAAAAGAGAAACAGATTCTACTAATGCTTTGGGATAATGGACAGCATTTTAATAGAAATAAATTTACATGGTCCGATGAAGAACTTTATAATATAATTAAATATAATGGAAGCGTTCGTTCTTCCTACACAGAGTCAGATAGGATATTTATTCATAAAGAAAGTGAAATTACAGATTTACCAATTAAGGTTACTTATAATGGAAACAAGTTAAAAGGGATTAGCTTAGATAAAAAAGAGCTCGTATTAAATACAGACTATACACTAAATGATGATACTATTATATTATCTAAAAATGTATTCGAAGGACTTATAGATAAAACAAAAGAGGATTATGGTGTAAAAGGAGTTTTGGAATTTTCATTTTCAGAAGGTGCGAATTGGAAGGTATATCTTAACTACTATAATACGCCAGTTTTTAAACCTGTTAGTGGAACTAGTTCTTCTATTAGTATTCCAGTAGAATTTAATGGTACTAAGTTAAGTACCATGGAAGCAATCTATACCAATGGAAGTACAGGGAATGCAGGGCCGCAAAATTGGACCTCCTATAAGCAATTTGGTGAAACCTTTTCACCTGATTATTTAAATAATTCTATAACCATAAACAATAAGTTTTTTAAGGAAACGAAAAATGGGGATATCTTATTAAAGTTTCATTTTCAAAGTGGAGAAATTCTAGAATACACGATTACGAAAAGTGATGAGTTAATTAAAGAAGTGAGTTGGACTCCTATCATGGAAGAAGTAAAAGTAGTTGATAATAATTTGGATGAGATTCTGGTAGGACCAAAGGGAGATGAGGATGAAGCAATTTTAGAGGAGGATACTATTCAGGATGTAGTGGAGAATAGTAAAGAAACTGTAAGTCAGAGTGTAACTTCAAAAAGCAACATTTATCCATATCTTATCGGAATTGTAGGAATTACAATGTTGGTAATTTTTGTGCTTTTATTCCGAAAACAACGTAGAAAATAAGGTAAAACCTTTCCTTACTTATTGACATTTGCATTTATTTTGCATAGAATAAGATCAACAAAATGGAATAAAAGCTATGAACAGAAGAGTAGTTTGTAGGAAGGTATCAGAGAGAGAATGTCACCGGCTGAAAGCATTCTTAACCCGAATAGAAATGAAGTGCATCTGGGAGCTGATTAAGTGAAGAAGTATCTTAGCTTAATCCGGTGTAACCGTTACCTACGCAAAAGATTACATAGAATGTACGGTTCTATGTAAAATAGAGTGGAACCGCGGATATACTTCGTCTCTTAATAGAGAGGCGAAGTTTTTTTTATTTCATAAAAAATTAGGTCCTATGAAATAAAAACAAAAAAAGTTCATATTTCAATAACTGGAGGTTGAAATCATGGGTATTATTGGATATATTAAAGAAGAAATGAGAATCATAAGAGAAAGAGATCCAGCGATAAAGACGAATCTTGAAGTGTTTTTATATCCAAGTTTTAAAGCGATTATAAGATATCGTATTGCACATAAGTTATATTTAAAGAAACATTATTTCTTGGCAAGATGGTATTCCCAAAGAACCGTAAGAAAAACTGGTATTGAAATTCATCCTGGCGCAACCATTGGTAAAGGTCTCTTCATTGATCACGGTCATGGTGTAGTAATTGGAGAAACTGCAATTATTGGAGATAATGTAACTCTATATCAAGGTGTTACCCTTGGAGGAACTGGAAAAGAAACAGGTAAAAGACATCCCACCATTGGAAATAATGTTATGATAAGTGCGGGGGCAAAAATACTTGGTTCTTTTACCGTAGGTGAAAATTCTAAAATTGGTGCTGGTTCTGTGGTATTAAGTGAAATTCCACCAAACTCAACGGTTGTGGGTGTTCCTGGTAGAGTAGTAAAGAGGGATAATGTAAAAATACCTAGAGACGATATGGATCAAGTTCATTTACCAGACCCAGTTCAAACTGACCTACTAAAACTTCAAGAAGAGAATCGAAAGCTTCGTGAAGAACTTGAAAAAATTATTAAGAACGTTTTATCAAAATAATTTACAGTATAACTTAACAAAATAAGGGGAGGTCAGCATTATTTAGAAAGACTTACCCTTTAGTAGAGGCTAAGCTACTACGAATAGATATATTAGAGGAAAGGTACAGGTGTTATAATGAAAATATATAATACGTTAACTAAAAAGAAGGAAGAGTTTATTCCTTTAGAAGAAGGAAAAGTACGAATGTATGTATGTGGGCCAACTGTTTATAACTACATTCATATTGGAAATGCGAGACCTGTTATAGTCTTTGACACAGTAAGAAGATATTTAGAGTATAAGGGATATGAAGTGAATTTTGTATCAAACTTTACGGATGTAGATGATAAAATCATTAAACGTGCCAATGAAGAAGGTGTTAGTGCCACTGAAATATCAGAACGCTTTATCAATGAATTCCGTAAGGACCTAGGAGAATTAAATGTAAAACCGGCTACAAGCAATCCAAAAGCTACGGAAGAAATCGATGGTATGATTGAGATGATTACTGATTTAATTGAAAAAGGTCATGCTTACGAAAAAAATGGTACCGTTTATTTTAGAACAAGAAGCTTTGATGAATATGGTAAGTTATCCAAAAAGAATATTGATGATTTAGAAGCAGGGATACGTATTGCAGTTAGTGATGAAAAGGAAGATCCAATGGACTTTGTTTTATGGAAGCCGAAAAAAGAAGGGGAACCATATTGGACTTCACCTTGGAGTGATGGTAGACCAGGCTGGCATATTGAGTGTTCCGTTATGAGTAAACGTTATTTAGGGGAGCAAATCGATATCCATGCAGGTGGGGAAGACCTTGTATTCCCACATCATGAGAATGAAATTGCCCAAAGCGAATGCTGCAATGGGAAGGAATTTGCAAAGTATTGGATGCATAATGCCTTCCTTAATATTGATAATAAAAAAATGTCTAAGTCAGATGGTAACTTCTTTACGGTAAGAGAAATCGGTGAGCAATATCCTCTATCTGTACTACGCTTCTTTATGTTAAATGCACATTATAGAAGTCCAATTAATTTTAGTAGAGATCTTATGGAAGCAGCAAAGAATAGTTTGGAGCGTATTCAAACAGCTACTTATAATCTATCCTTTATTAAAGAAGCTTCTGAAGTTTTAGCAATAACAGAAGAAGAGAAGAGTATTTTAGAAGAAGTTAAAGCACTACATCAAAAATTTGAAGCCTCTATGGATGATGATTTTAATACAGCAGATGGAATAGCGGCTATATTTGAAATAGTAAAGATAGCAAACTCTAAATTAACTTCTGATAATTCAAAAGAAGTAATTGAAGAGGTATTAAATGAAATTATTACATTATCCAATATTCTAGGAATTATGGCTGTTAAGAAAGAAGAATTATTAGACGATGAGATTGAACAATTAATCGAAGATAGACAAAATGCAAGAAAGAGCAAAGATTTTAAAAAGGCAGATGAAATACGAAATCTTTTACTTGATAAAGGAATTGTTCTAGAAGACACCAGAGAAGGAGTACGATGGAAAAGAGTTTAGAGAATAACAATTTAGAAAACAATAATTTAGAGAACAATAAACTAGAGAATAATGATTTAGAGAACAATAAATTAGATGAAATAGAATTAATTAAAACTATAAAAACCCAAATGAATTTACCCAATACCGATGTTAGAAGCTATTCTCCACTAACTCTTGCATTTATTGGTGATGTCGTTTATGATTTGATCATACGTACTGTAGTAGTAGAACAAGGGAATGCACCTGTTAATAAGCTGCATAAAAAGGTGAGTAATTTGGTGAAAGCCCCTGCACAGATGGAGATATTTCATACCATTGAGGTAATACTTACGGAAGAGGAACTTAGTATCTATAAAAGAGGTCGCAATGCTAAATCCTTTACTTCAGCTAAGAATGCAAGTATTACAGAATATCGAATTGCAACTGGATTTGAGGCCTTAATAGGGTATTTGTATTTAGATAATAAGTTTAATCGAATATTAGAATTAATTCATTATGGTCTAAATCATAATCAAAATAATTAGAATAAAGCATTAAATTCTAGATTAGTAAACAATTAGAATGAAGCATTAAATTTTAGATTAGTAAACAATTAGAATGAAGCATTAAATTCTAGATTAGTAAACAATTAGAATAATGCATTAAATTTTAGTCTAGTAAACAATTATGAATAAAGCATTATTTTTAGGCTAGTAAAAAATTATGAATATAGGTTGTTTGAAATAATAATAAATGATTCGATTAATTATTGTATGGAATAGTTAATAGTTTAGTTCACAAAAGCACCTAGTTAAATTAGGTACAAATGTAAATAAGAATGGAGTAATATATGAGATATGAAGAATTTACAATAGAAGGGCGTAATCCAGTAATGGAAGCTTTTCGC
Source organism: Bacillota bacterium (assembly GCA_023424235.1). Taxonomy (GTDB): domain Bacteria; phylum Bacillota; class Clostridia; order Lachnospirales; family Lachnospiraceae; genus Anaerocolumna. Next base: position 10,809 of record JAFAEB010000132.1, on the reverse strand, counting down.
GCAGGAAAAACCATTGATAGGTTATTTGTGTTAGATGGTTGCCAAGATGGTCCAATCAAATCAATACTAAGAGAAGCTAAAAAAGGTGATACCATTATTACCTTTGTCAAAAAAGAAAGATTGGATCAATTATCTGATACTGGAAAACATCAAGGTGTAATTGCCTACGCAGCAGCCTATGAGTATGCAGAAGTAGAAGATATTCTAAAAATTGCGGAAGAAAAAGGCGAAGCCCCTTTTATTATCTTATTAGATAACATAGAAGATCCACATAATCTTGGTGCGATTATTCGTACTGCTAACCAAGCAGGTGCTCATGGAATTATTATACCTAAACGTAGAGCGGTTGGACTTACTGCAACTGCAGTAAAAACCTCTGCTGGTGCAGTTAATTATACACCAGTTGCAAAGGTTACTAATTTAGCAACGACCATAGAAGAACTAAAGGAAAAAGGACTTTGGTTTGTATGTGCTGATATGGATGGTGAATCCATGTATAAACTTGACCTTAAAGGACCAATTGGTTTAGTAATTGGTAGCGAAGGAGAAGGTGTTGGCCGATTAGTGAAAGAAAAATGTGACTTTGTAGCTAAGATACCGATGTTTGGTAATATTGATTCCTTAAATGCCTCTGTTGCAATGGGAATTCTATCTTATGAAATTGTAAGACAAAGATTATCCTAATTACTAAAAATATGTTTAAAAGATAGCGTCATGGATCATACTCATTTATGAGGTGATTACATGGATGTGATAATAGGTGCGTTACTATTAATTTTAATAACATTAATTGATAAAATGGACACAAGTAATAAAGAGCAAGCCAATTAGTGATTATTTCATCAGGATTATTATCAGTCGAAATTTATTACTTAGAAGTTAGCTAAAAAATAGGATTAAAAAATAAAAACACCTAAATTATTTTTCTAATTTAGGTGTTTTTATTTTATATTTATTATAAAAAGAGGAGTGCCAGTAGTTATAGCTACTGGCTTATTTATGAAAAATTATTTTAACAAGGTGGGGAACCTTGAATCTAAGTTTATTATAACGTCCATATATGTACATAGTTTGTAGGAAATTTTAAGAATTTGTGAACAATTAAAAAATAAACCGTGAATAAACAAGCAGTTGAACATTCTTGTATAGACACATTGTATCTGACAGCATATTATAGCTTAACTCAACTCTATAACAAATAGGCAAATTGGTCCTTACCTCTTTATAAGAAGGAGTGTTTAGAAAATTCACATAAATAAAAAAGGTACTCATAGGAGTACCTTTTAAGCTACTGACGGGAATCGAACCCGTGACCTCAACACTACCAATGTTGCGCTCTACCGACTGAGCTACAGCAGCATTTTAATAAATTTTCTTAAGTACCTTATTTAATTTGGACTTAATACGTTGTAAGGCGTTATCGATTGATTTAGGTTCCTTACCTAACTTATGAGCAATCTGGATATAAGTATAGTCCTCTAAATATAAATCTAATACGATTTTTTCGAAGGAACTAAGACGTCTTACGAGTTCATATTCTAACATACTTGTACGTTCTTTGTCAAGAATTAATTCCTCAGGGTTGGGGATTTTTTTCTCATACATTAAATCAATTAATGGCTCTTTTTCGTCAATATCAAAACTATCACTATATGCAGGTGTGTATAAGGAAACATATGTATTTAAAGGTAAGTTCTTCTTACGATTTGAAGACTTAATGGCAGTGTAGATTTGCCTTGAGATACAAAGGTCAGCAAAGTTATAAAAGGAATTATCTTTTTGAGGATTAAAATCTCTGATTGCTTTATAAAGTCCAATCATTCCCTCTTGAATTAAATCATCCTTATCTCCGCCAATTAAATACAATGCTTTCGCTTTTTTTCGTACTAAATGTTTATAGCGATTAAGCATATAATCCATAGCATCTAGTTCTTTGGATTGAATTAGGGTGATAATATCCTCATCCGATAAAGCATCTAATTTTTCATCTAATATGTTCATATTTCACCCTCCCTCTTAGAATACATGGTATAAAACAATCTCTACTGTTCTCTAAATTAGAACAGCTCTATTAATTTTTAATGTAGAGTTTATTCCAGTTAAACTTCCTATGATTTTTACTTATAATATAATTCAACCCACATAGATTCACCTTATCTTAGCTTTAGAAATATTGTTTTAAATAAATATAGCTGAATGGATAAGATTCCATAACCTCCGAGGATACCAGTTATTAATCTTCTTGTATTATTTGATTCTTTAATCTTAAATAATTGTATGAACCAATCTAGGGTCATTGGTATTAAACATAAAACAGAAAAGATCCAATAGAAACCTAACAGAAAAAAAGCAGGTATGGCAATGATATATCCTAGGATTGCACCGCTACATCTAGCACAAACTGGTAGTTGATAACCATGAAAATAAAAGCTACGTTCCGGTAGCTGATGGCAGCCAGAATGTTCACCTAGTTTCATAAACCATTTCCAAATAGTATAAGGATCCTTTTTATATTGTAACTTTAAATTTTTCATAAGCTATACTCTAAACTTTCTCCCACAATGATTGCAAACCCAAAAGGCTTTTTTAGTAGTATAACCTTTTCCCATGCCACATAAACCACATAACCAACCAATTGGTCCAAGTATTAGGTATCCGCAGCAACCTTTAAAAAAGCCAAAGCCTTTTTGATGGGATTCGTATTCTTCAACAATTTGACAGTTTTCAGACTGACAAGAAGGACATCTCATATAGTAGCCTCCTATAAGGTATTTTTCTTTTAATTGATAATAAATTAATCATAACAATATTTACTAAGAAGTTCAAGTATATTAGGATAGTATACATAATTATTTGTAATAATATCCACTTTTATATTAATGGAAATAAGTAAATGAATAATAGTGTTTATCCATAATATGCTATTAAAGAGGTTTTTTTACTTGATTTTAATTATAAAATATTATATTATATAAATACTGTGAAAACAATACAGAATTCATAGTTCGTCGAGGCGTGGCTCAGCTTGGCTAGAGCGCTGTGTTAGGGACGCAGAGGTCGTGGGTTCGAATCCCGTCGCCTCGATTCTATGAGATTAGATGATCATTGGTGGAAATGAAATTTATTAGGTTTTATTGAGAGTTTTCTAGAATTACATATAAGCTTTTTAAAGTGGAAAGACTAACAGGAATACTGTATGGTCTTATTTTTTTTCATTCATATTTAATATAATAATTCCCAGTAGTGTTCTGTGATACGAAAGCGTAAGATACACTCTACTTTTTTATTTTCCATAATAGCAATGCAAGAATATATGATAGTTGGAAGTCCTGCATAGTGTTCTTCTTTTGTCGAAAGGATACTATCAATTTTAATATTTTGTTGTTCCCCATATAAATCCTTATATTGAAAATATAAAGGTTTTATATTTCCGTTTGGTTGAAAAACTGCAATTACACCAGTTTCTAATTTGGAATACAAGGTGCCAGTTTTAGTATGATTGTGTGAAGTTTCAGTAGAAGAAGATTTATACATATGGATTCTCCTTAAAATAGAACAAATGTTTGTTTAATTATATTATACAGAACATACATTCGATTGTCAAGATGGGTTATCATGTAAATAATTTACATTTATGTATAAATTGATTAAGGTGCCATAGCTCTATTATAAAATCATATTGGCGATTTGCACAATGCGTAGCGAGATATCTGTCTTTTGATATGTTTAGCACAAACTATGAATGTATTAGAACATCTTATGAATGAAATTGAAGCTATAGTCTTTTGGCTTTGTGCAAATAAAATTAGATATACCTTTTGAGAACTGAATCATTGTGATGGTTATTACAAGAAGTTAGCAAATAAAGTGCAAAAGATTCTAATACAAGCATATATTATACAAATATACAAAAGGGTTGGTTAATATTATGCATGAAGAATTTTATACCTTTCGGGAATATATGAAAAAAGAATCGGAAAATTTATCACCATCTGAAGAAGATTATATGGAAATGATATATCGATTATCCCTTGATTATGGATTTACAAGAGTAAATGATTTAGCACAAGCTCTTAATGTACAACCACCATCTGTATCAAAAATGATTCAAAAATTAGCAGAGCAAAAATATATTAATTATGAAAAATATGGTGTCATTATGTTAAGCGAAAGAGGAATTAAAATAGGAAAAGCATTACTTAGCAGGCATAATATTGTGGAAGAATTTCTAAAGTTATTAGGCGTTAAAGACGGCTTGCTAGAAGAAACAGAAAAAATAGAACATACCATTAACAATGAGATTTTAGTTGGTATAAAGGATTTGATCTGTTTCTTTAAAGAAAATGGTGAGGTTAATGATTTTTTTCAAGAATATAGAAAACAAAGAGAAGAGTAGAGAAGCATTGGGTTGTGTACTGTAAGAAAAGTAAATAAAAGAGAAGAAAATAAAAGAAATAAAATAAAAGAAATAAAAGAAATAAAAGAAATAAAAAGTAGAAATAAAAAGTAGAAATAAAAAATAGAAATTAAAAATAGAAAAAAATAGAAATAAAAATAAAAGAAATAAAAAAGAAATTACAAATAAAATGACACCAATATCTAGATACTGGTGCCATTTTAGCCTAGGCTAAAAAATCCATTGAAAGAATCGATTGATATTTGTTGTTAAAAAACAGATGATTATACCGATAGCAGTAGGAATAATTGCTGCAAGTAAAGTCCATTTTTTACTTTTTGTTTCTTTTAAAATAGTGAGTAAGGTAGTAGCACATGGCCAATGTAGGAGACTAAATAAAATTACATTTAAGGCAGTAAGATAAGTCCAACCTCTGCTAGATAAAACTTGATACAAGGTATCGATACTATCATATTCTACTAAAGTTCCTGTAGATAAATAGGCCATTAGAAGAATGGGAAGTACAATCTCATTGGCTGGTAGCCCAAAGATAAATGCCATAAGGATAAATCCGTCAAGACCAATTTGTCTTGCAAATGGATCAAGAAAACTCGATATATGGCCGATAATACTCATATCTCCAATAAATATATTAGCAAATATAAAGGTTAATGCACCTGCTGGTGCTGCTATAATAATTGCTCGAAATAATACAAATATAGTACGATCGATTAAAGAGGTATATAATACACGATGAATGTTAGGTACTCTATATGGAGGTAGCTCTAAGGTAAAAGTGGATGGAACTCCCTTTAGTAAAGTCTTAGATAGTAAATAGGATACAAGTAGGGTAATAAGAATTCCAAGTATCACACAGCCAGTAACAAGGAGCGCAGAGAGTGAAGTACTAGTGCCATTTAAAAGTAATATAAATATGGTGGATATGGTAATAAAAGTAGGAAATCTTCCATTGCAAGGAATAAAATTATTGGTAAGGATTGCAATAAGACGCTCTCGTTTGGAATCAATAATTCTACATGCAATAACCCCACAAGCATTGCAACCTAGCCCCATGCACATGGTTAAACACTGTTTCCCATGAGCACACGCTTTTTTAAATAAATGGTCTAAATTAAATGCAACCCTAGGGAGATACCCTAAATCTTCTAAAATCGTAAATAATGGAAAGAAGATGGCCATTGGTGGGAGCATAACAGAGACAACCCAAGCTAAGGTCTTATATAATCCAAGAATTAGTACATCATGTAACCACATTGGAGGATTTAATCGTAAAAATAAATTCGATAACACATCACCAAATCCAAATAATAAATCTCCTAGTATTTTAGAAGGTACATTGGCTACCTTTATGGTTATGAAAAAAAGCAGAGAGAGCATAGCAAGCATAATTGGGATACCAAAACGTCTTGATGTAATAACTTCATCAATGATTCGATCACGATTATGTTTTTTAGTATCATAGGATATATATTTCTTTAATAATTCCTCAATTGATTCATAGATACGCTCAGAGATATCATCTCTTACCGTGGATAGTTCATATTTTTCTTGGAAGGTAGCTAAGATAGCATTTACTTCATGGATATGATTTTCATCAATAAAGGATAATAGAGTATCTTTTAACTTTATATCTCCATCAAGTAATCTAAGTGCAACAAAGCGTAGGTTAATTCCTTCTACTGATGTAGACAATAGTGGTAATAGTGATTGCACCGCTTCTTCAATGTAAGGCTTGTAGCATATGGTAAAGGTAGGAGATATACTACAGCAGTCTACTAAAGAGTCAGATTTATTATTAGAATCCTCAATTAAAATGTGAGGCTTTCCTTTTTCTTTAAAGGTTTGATAAACTGTACTCTTAATCTCTTCAATACCTACACCGCTTCTTGCTGCGCAAGGAACAATAGGGATTAATAGTTCTGACCTTAGTCCGTCGATATCAACTCTTATGCCCTTCTTTTTGGCTTCGTCCATTAAATTTATACAGAGGACTACTTGACTTGTAAGTTCTAGAGTCTGAAACAGAAGATAAAAATTTCGTTCTAAACAGGTAGCATCACTTACAACCAAAATACCATCCGAATTACCAAAACAGATAAAATCTCTTGCTACCTCTTCTTCTATGGAGGTTGGGAATAGGGAATAAGTTCCTGGAAGATCCATTAAAATATGCTCAGTTCCTTCATAGCTATAATCTCCTCTAGCATTAACCACAGTTTTACCTGGCCAATTACCTGTATGTTGGTGGAGTCCAGTTAAAGCATTAAATACCGTACTTTTTCCGGTGTTTGGATTACCTAATAGTGCTAGAAGTAGTTGTTCCTTATTTTTTTCTATTTGGTAAATATCAGTCATGGCTTTGTTTTTTGATGAATGATAGGTTAAACCCATGTAAACCTCCAAAAACTATTTATATATAATTATAATTCGCTAATTTGAATGAGGGATGCTTCTTCTTTTCGTAAAGCTATCATCGTACCTCTAATGTAATATAGAGTGGGGTCGCCAGTTGGACCTTTTCGTATTACTTCAACAGTAGCACCTTTTGTTAAGCCAAGTGCAAGCATTCGTTCTCTAAGGGAACCTGAAGAAAGTAAACCTGCTACTTTAATTTTTGAACCTACATTTACGGTATCCAGTTTTAACATGTATTACCAACCTTTCCTAAGACTAATGATGTTTCATTCAGCTAACTTTACATATAAGGTATGCTAAGAAAGAAAATTGGTGATAGCTAATAATACAAAAGTAGAAAAATAATAATTTTTTTCAGACACTTTCAGATTAATTATATTTCAGTAAATATCCGATAAATCTTTTATGTAAAATAAAAAAAATAAAAAGGAAATTGCTAAATTAGGTAGAATATTATTAATATAGGTAGTAATTGTCCATAAAAAGGAGGATTGTTTTTATGAATGATGGAAATAACCAAGATAACAAGACAATCAGTATGAGACAAAAATTAGAAGAAAGAGAACATGAAATTTTAAGCCCTTATGCTGCATTTAGTGATGAATCACGAGGAAGAGATGTAGAGGAAGAGCATTGCGATATTAGACCTATCTACCAAAGAGACAGGGATAGAATCTTACATTCTAAGTCTTTTCGTAGATTAAAGCATAAAACACAAGTATTTTTAGCACCTGAAGGAGATCATTATCGAACCAGGTTAACACATACATTAGAAGTTTCACAAATAGCAAGAACCATAGCAAAAGCCTTAAAATTAAATGAAGATTTAACAGAGGCAATTGCACTTGGTCATGATTTAGGTCATACGCCTTTTGGTCATGCCGGTGAAAGAGCCTTAAATGAAATCTGCAAAGAAGGCTTTATGCATCATGAGCAGAGCATTCGAATGGTAGAGATTCTAGAAAATCATGGTAGAGGACTTAACTTAGCCATTGAAGTTCGTGATGGAATCAGAAATCATCAAACAGCTGGTAAACCAAGTACCCTTGAGGGTAAGGTGGTTCGACTATCTGATAAAATTGCATATTTAAATCATGATATTGATGATGCAATACGTGGTCATATCATAACAGAAGAAGATTTACCAAAAGAGTATACAGATATTTTAGGAAAGAGTTTATCAAAACGATTAAATACCATAATACATGATATTATAAGCCAAAGTGAAGGTAAGAATGATATCCTTATGACTCCATATGTGGAGGAAGCAATGTTTAATTTAAGAAAATATATGTTTAAACATGTATATACCAATCCAAGGGCAAAAGGAGAAGAGAAAAAGGCAGAGGATATGTTAGCTTTATTATTCCGCCATTATGAAGAGAATTTAGAACTACTTCCAAAAGAATATCTTAAACGTATGGAGGAAAGAAGAGAAACGCCAAGTAGAGCAATATGTGACTATATTGCTGGTATGACGGATCGATTTGCAGTAGCAAAGTTTCGTGAGCTTACCATACCACGTTCTTGGAGCATCTATTAAAATAAGAGTTTAATTGTTTTGTAGTATTCATATAGGATTATATGTTGAAGGATGTCTTTTTTTGAAATTCGTGTTATAATAATGAGTAGCTAATTGTGGAATTGTATAATACAGAGAGAACACAATGCTAATAAAATGTTAGGTAATTGCGAAAGTCTAAAGTAATATATAGTTGAGATGAAATCATACCGTTTAACAGCAAGTGGATGCTTGCTTAGGTAATCGAATTCGTATTAATGGCAGCACAAATTAGTACACTTTAAGTTTCGCAATAGCTTGCATAAATATACTAGAAAGGAGAGTTCCATAATGTATTATCCGGAGGAGTTAGTTGAGGAAGTTAGAATAAAAAATGATATCGTGGACGTAGTCGGGTCATACGTAAAATTGCAGAAAAAAGGCAGCAATCATATGGGGCTCTGTCCGTTTCATAATGAAAAATCCCCTTCTTTTAGTGTTAGTGGTTCTAAGCAAATGTATCACTGTTTCGGTTGTGGAGTTGGTGGAAATGTATTTACCTTTATCATGGAATATGAGAATTACAATTTTGTGGAAGCGTTAAAATTATTAGCACAAAGAGTAGGTGTTAATTTACCAGAAGCAGAATATAGTGAAGAGGCTAAGAAACAAGCTAGCTTAAAGCAACGTTTGCTAGATATTAATAAAGAGGCGGCGAAGTACTATTATTTTAGTTTAAGACAAGAAGTCGGACAAGCAGCATATGCTTATTTAAAAAACAGAGGATTAACCGATGAAACTATAAAACTCTTTGGACTTGGATATTCCGAAAAAAATGGGAACTTATATCAGTATCTAAAACATCTAGATTATGATGATTCCATATTAAAGGAATCAGGACTTTTTACCTTTGATGAGAAAAAGATGACTAGTTATGATAAATTCTGGAACCGAGTGATTTTTCCTATCATGGATGTGAATAATCGAGTGATTGGTTTTGGTGGTAGAGTAATGGGAGATGGGATGCCCAAATATCTAAACTCACCAGAAACAAAACTTTTTGATAAAAGTCGTAATTTATATGGTTTAAATCTTGCAAGAATATCAAGAAAATCTAATATTATTATATGTGAGGGTTATCTTGATGTAATCGCATTACATCAAGCAGGGTTTAATAATGCAGTAGCATCTTTAGGTACCGCTTTTACTGGTTTACAAGCGAATCTATTAAAACGATACACAAGCGAAGTTTTAATATCTTATGATAGTGATGATGCCGGTACAAAAGCTGCCATTCGAGCAATACCCATATTAAAAGAAGCTGGCTTATCAGTCAAAGTAATTGATATGAGACCTTATAAAGATCCAGATGAGTTCATTAAAGCACTTGGTGCTAGTGAATTTGAGAAAAGAATCGAGGGAGCAAGTAATGGATTTTTATATGAAATTAAGGTACTAGAGAGTGAATTTGACTTATCGGATCCAGAAGAAAAAACTAGATTTTTTAATGAAGTTGCAAAACGATTATTAATCTTTACAGAAGAGATTGAGCGAAATAATTATATTGAATCCATAGCATCAAAATATATGATAGGTTATGAAAATTTAAGAAAATTAGTAAATAAATATGGTGGACAACTATCTATAAACGATACTAAACCGAAAGAAAGTGCTTTTGGAAGAAAATCAAAATCAAATCAAGAAGATGGTATTAAGCAGTCGCAAAAAATATTACTTACTTGGCTCATTGAAGATACGAACGTATTTGAAACAATTAAAGATATTATTGTTGCAGAGGATTTTCCAGAAGAAATCTATAAACAAGTATTTACAATGCTATATTCTCAATATAAGCAGGAAGGAAAAGTTACCCCAGCTAAAATTATCAATTATTTTGAAAGTAAAGAAGAACAAAATGAAGTTGCTTCCCTTTTTAATGCAGGTATCAGAAACGATATGAGTAGTATCGAAAAGAAAAAAGCACTGACAGAAACAATAACACGCATTAAAAAGAATAGTTTAGATATAAAAAGTAAAGAAGCAATAGAAAAGAATGATATTGTGGAATTACAGAAAATAATTGGAGAGCAAGCTAGACTACAAAAACTGCATATTTCTTATAAGGATGGTTAAAATACAAGAATAAAATAATATTGATCTACGTCATTTTCATATAGATATCTGCTTTCAATAAAGCAAAATTGCTTTCATTAAAGCATTTTAAGAGGAGGATGGTAAGTAATGGATGAAAATATGGTTAAATTTTCAGAAAAGTTAAAAGAACTATTAGTTTTTGCCAAGAAAAAGAAAAATGTCCTAGAATTTCAAGAGATTAATGATTTTTTCGTTGAGTTTGATATGGATCCATTAATGGTGGAAAAAATTTATGAATTTCTTGAGATTAACAATGTGGATGTTTTACGAGTTACGGATGACGAAGAAGATATTATTTTAGAGCCAGAAGATGAGATTGAAG
>JAFAEB010000080.1 GCA_023424235.1 Bacillota bacterium | reverse complement strand
CGACAATACAGCTAAAACGACAATTGAAAACATCTTTATAATGTCGGAGAATTATTACAAAATGCAGATAAAATTAAAATTAGTTTTGTCGTTTCCATCAATTATTCCTGAAATATAAGATAATATTTTAGTATTATAATTTGTAATAATATTCATTTAGTGATATATTTAAAATACATATAATAGTAATGCAATGGTTATTATTTGTTGATTCGCAATTGTTTACTATTGTGTCGCTATTTTAATAACTGGAAATGAAAGGAGCCAAAAATGTATCTTTATAATACTCTAACGAAGAAAGTAGATGAATTTATTCCAATTGAAGAGGGAAATGTAAAAATGTATACCTGTGGACCGACGGTTTATCATTATGCCCATATTGGTAATCTTAGAAGTTATATGATGGAGGATGTTTTGGAGAAGTATCTCCGTTACACGGGTTATAATGTAAAGAGAGTAATGAATATAACTGATGTTGGTCATTTGGCAAGTGATGCAGATATAGGTGAAGATAAAATGCTAAGTGGAGCAAAACGTGAGAAAAAAACGGTCATGGAAATAGCAAAATACTATACGGATGCTTTTTTTGATGATTGTAGAAAATTAAATATTAAAAAACCAGATATCTTAGAACCTGCAACGAATTGTATAGATGACGTTATTTCAATGATTTCTCGACTGATTGAGCATGATTATGCATATATTTCGGGGGAAAACGTTTATTTTGATACATCAAAACTGAACGATTACTTTGTCTTATCAAATCAAGGGCACAATGAACTTATGGTTGGGGTGCGTGATGATGTAGATGAAGATATTTGTAAGAAAAATAAAAGTGATTTCGTTTTATGGTTTACAAAGTCAAAATTCGATAATCAGGAATTAAAATGGGAAAGTCCATGGGGCGTTGGGTACCCAGGTTGGCATATAGAATGTTCAAGCATAGCAATCAAACATTTAGGAGAGAGTGTTGATATTCACTGTGGTGGAGTCGATAATATTTTCCCTCATCATACAAATGAAATTGCACAGAGTGAGGCATATTTAGGTCATAAATGGTGTAACTACTGGTTCCATATTAATCATTTAAACGATAAAGCAGGAAAAATGAGCAAATCCAAAGGAGATTTTTTGACAGTTTCTATGTTAGAAAGCAAAGGTTATAATCCTTTGGTATATCGTTTGTTTTGTTTACAATCACATTATCGAAAACCGATTGAATTTAATTATGAGATATTGGATAATGTAAAATTATCGTATACTAAATTAACAGAACGTATTCGGATGATACAGAACGATGGGAAAATAAATGATGAGAAATCTACAGAGTATAGAAATAGATTTAATGAAGCAATGAGTAATGATTTGAATACTTCTATGGGGTTAACAGTAATCTATGATTTGCTAAAGGATAATACAGTAAATGGCAAGACAAAAATACATTTAATATCCGAATTTGATTATGTTCTTTCACTTGATTTATTAAAAGAAAAGCCTGAAATACCTATCAAAGATGATTTGCTGGATTATAATAATAATAAGATAGAAAAACGAAATAGTTCAAGAAAAAATGTAGATTTTGCCAAGGCTGATGAGATAAGGAATGAATTGTTAGAAAAGGGGATTTTAATTAAAGATACCAGAGAAGGAACAGTATGGTCTACTATTGAAGAAAAAAATCCTGAATAGGCGATATTTTATTATTACGTGTCTTAATGTGAAACAGAGTTAAGTCACAATGTTTCACAGTTACGAAGTTATTATATCCCATTAAGTTTAATATAGGATATCATCAGTTCTCCTTAAGTGATAAAAGAATATCAAGAGCAGATATCCTGGTTTTTATATTCTTCTATTTTTTTAACATATGGTAATAACTAAAAACGACAAAACTAAGGGGAGATTGCATTTTTGGTTTTGTCGTTGGTTTTTACAAAAACGACAAAATAACGTTAAAAATTTTTTTTGGTTATATGTATTAAGTTATTGATATGTATAGTTGAAATTAATATATATTAATACAGTGTAGGCCAACACTTAAAGAAAATGTATATTGGAATTATCTTAGTTGTCAAATACTATAATTTTAGGAGGTATGTATGTGAAGAAGAAAGATTATTTTCATTTATAGTTTGTGTTGTTCTTTCTTTAAGTTTAGTAATACCTAGTAGTTTAATCTATGCACAAAGTATTAATAGCGATAAAAATACTTACCTGAAATAAATAAATTAGAAGAGGACATCAATGATATAGCAGTCCGATATGCTGATATCGTGCGGGCAACGCCCAGGGAGGCTTGAAAAACTTTAACAATCACTTTAATCTTCAACTTAAAAAGGAGTATGTAGAATGTATGCATTTGTTGTATCGTCCTTGTCCTATTTTCCTGTAGTTTTAATCATCTGTTTTCTTTACTACGGTATCGTCACTTTAGCGATAAAAAAAGATCCACGCAGGCTTCTTTATTACGGAAAATTAACAGACATAGAAAAAAAACAAATTGATGTTTCTAAATTAATTCGTATTAATTCCATACTTGTCGTATCTGTGTGCTCATTATCTGTTTGTATTTTTATTATCAATACATTCACCCGTAGGGTGTTACCTATAACCATTGCATTATCGGGAATGCATATACTGTTTGATATTATTCTTGTTTCAAAAATTCCACTTAAAATGTCTAAAAAAAAATAGGAGGTCTTTACAATGAAAAATCTATTAACAAAATTTATGTCTATATTATTAGTAATGATTTTATTAATTCAAGGTACTTCTACCGTTGCTATGGCTCAGTCAGTCTCTGCACAGGGAGCAAGCATTCAAGAAACAAAAATTGATACACGTACCACAAAATATTTAATTAACAGTAACAAAGGTGCAGTTACTATGCAAGAAACGATAATTGACTCATATACCAAAGAATATTTAATTAACGACAGCACTACTGGCGAACTATCTTTATTGCGTCTAGAAACAAAAGCATCAGGAGAAAGAATAATATTAGGCTGGTTTATCTCCGATGGCGAAAATATCTCTTCTCAAAGCGACAGTAACTATGATTTTACAATGGAAAAAACAAATGACACCATAACTTATAAAGAAAGTGGCAAAAATGCAATTATTGCCGCAACTATAACTTCTCAAACTGAAGCAATTCCTCAAGCCATGCCTATCACACCTAATATTTCGTTCCCAACACCTTGGAACTGTGAAAGGACCAGCCTAATAGCTGAATTGAAATCCCTTGCAATTGACTCCATAATCGGTGTATTACTACTTATTTCTCCTATTGCTTGGGGGGTAGCACAATCCGTCGCAATGATTATACAAAGTTTGGGTTCCATGCTCATATATTATACAACAGATTATTGGTCCAGAGCTCTAAGTCTATTAGAGCATGAACGTTACTTTGTTTATACCTTTTATAAAAATTCAGATTATACAAATCAATATCATCGACACCAAACATCAAACGAAATAATATATCTGGGCTAAATGTTTCAGTACCTTCCATATCGACCGTTAATGATTTACATATCGTAGAAGAGAAGTAGAGTGGGTTAAATTGCCGTCTGATAATAAATTATTAAGATTACATAATGTAATATATAGGTTATTTATTCTAAGGCTACTCAAAACATATGATTTGATTTTCGAACAAGCTACATCGGATTATCAGAATTTAATAATGTAGTTTTGGATGATTATTATAATCACTTCTAGAATGACTTATACGTTCCTAATCCCTATATATTAAAATCAAACTAGGATTACGTAAGATTATGGTGTATAGCAAATGATATTTAAATTTTAGGCTTGTATCTATCCAAATAGTGCAAGCCTTTTTTGTGTACCCAGCATGGGCGCAATCTTATGGGTTAAAGAACCGTATTATCACGACTACGAAATACTCATTATGTTTAAAATGGGACATCATCAGTTCTCCTTAAGTATTCATTAACGAATATAAAGATCAGATAATCTGGTTTTTATATTCTTATTTTATTTGTCCAGTTCGTAATAAAACTGAAAACGACAAAACTAAAGGGAGATTGCATTTTTGGTTTTGTCGGTGATTTTTACAAAAACGATAAAATAACGTGATAAAATTTTTTTGGTTATCATTCCATCCCCCTGAATAGCACTCCATCCAACTATGCGCAAAACACAAGTTTAACGAATAGTTTGGTCGATTTACTATAGGAGCCTCTGAATTACCCTTTAACTTACCAATTAATGTTCCTTAGCTTATTAAACCCTTTAATTGTTTTACATAATTATATTATGTAAAGTAAATCATTTATATTCTAATAATATTCATTTACTAATACATTACCCTACATATACGTATCGTGTTTCATTTGTTTAAATAATATAATTAAGTATTCATTTTATATTCATCGATTAAATACTTTATAAATCAATTTATATAACACAATAACTAAGTAAAATATGCTGGATACCTAACTTACATGATTATTTAGTAAGCATATAATATTAATAGCCTTTTTAACTTTTCCATTCAGGCATTGATAAGTTTACTGACTTATCATATTTACTAAGGTAAATAAGTTAAATGGGACCATATCAAATTTTATATATTTACTTATAATAACTATAACTATTATATATTAATTATTCTATGCATAATTAATATATAATATTGTTAATAATTTAACACAAATATATATCTTAATCTATTTAATATCTTACTATGCTAATTATAAATATACTGTGATTATATTAAAATATTTGTGTAGCCTTGTCATAAATAACATTACTTCAATTCATTACATAGTAATATGTATCTAGAAATTATGATAAAGTTGTCAATTCTATCCAATTATAAACTCTAAACTTTATGAACCTAATATTAATTACTATTACTAAAAGTCTTTACATCAGTTACAAATATGTCATTCACTCTTCTACCTCATTAGAAGCGACTATACTTTACATAAATATAATACTTATACTATTTTCAAGAAGACCAAGATATTTATACTCAATTACATTAATCTTATCTTTATCCATATATTGTACTTCTACATCAAATAATTACAACAAGTTTGTGAGATGTACTCCAGAGACTTTCCTACTCAAACGAACAGAGATATCTTGTTATCTGGTGTCAGTCTCTACTACTGAAACATTAAATGCTTCAGTCTTTAACCTAGATAATTTATTTAGCTCTTCCTCTAATGATAAAATGTTCTTATATAGATTTTTATAACATTCTAGTTTAGAATAATCTTCAATGACATCATATACTTCCTTTAATTTCTTCTTTATCTTTAATTCTTCTGGTGTATCACCTCCTGCTATTCGCATATCGCTTCCAGGCTCATACATACACATATATTTGACAAAATTTATCCTGGCTTGCAATAATGAATAATCACCGTTTGGGCCACCTCTCACAATATCTGCGTCTTCATCACCTTGTCCATCGTCTTCCCAATTACACATTATACAGATATCATATTCTCCTTTACTGTCGAGAGTTGGATAACCACAACAAGGACAAATAAATCTTGAGTACTTATAATTCACTTTTCCAAATAATCTTTTCATATTATATCACTGCTTTCTTTGAAAACTAGTTTATGAGTATTTGAGTATTTGTATATGTGAGACTAATACTGCATTAACTCACATTGGTTTTCCTAAGAGCTCTCACGTAGCCTACCAATAGTTGCCTATTTCTCAACTCTTCTTCACTTAAGCCACGGATTAAAGTTATTTCATCTCTAAGTTTAAAACTCCCTTCTACCCATAAGTAATTTGTGTAATATTCGTATCCTAAAATAATTGGAGTTTTTATAAACTCATTTGGGCTATAATTTGCATTATAAGCGAGCATTTTTTCTTTATAAAAATCGTATTCTTCTTTTTGCTTATCATACAGATGAATGGATTTTTCATCTTCTATTACTAGAAATATCTCAATCCTCATTTCTCTTGAATCTGGTAAATGTCTAACAAGGCAAGTATTAAATAATACATTCTGCTCTGTTCTTCCTCTTAGTTCCTCAGCTCTAATCGGTATTAGTGTATATCTATTGTGAATAGTTTCTAATACTTCTTCAAAAGGAAGTAAGTTTGGAGCTAGTTTCCCTTTGAAATCATTAAATATTTGCTCATTATCTTCATAATTTCCAAGCTCAAGTGCTATATATTCCTGAAAACCGTCTAAACCAAAGATATGTCCTCTATGGTAAATAAGTGACGGATATTTATCGTATTTCTCTAAATACTCCTCATGCCACCACATCTTATTAGTGTCTAGATGTGGGATATTAAGTTGTCTAAATTCCTCATATTCCACCTCAGATATATTAAGAGTAGCATATTGCTCATGAGAACAAATACTTAAGAATACATTGTTATCTTTATAAAAGGCTGGGTCATCCATTATTAATTCATCTATAATTTCTACATTAGAAAAAATATTATCCATCTTAAAAAAAACTTGCTTTAAAGAATCATTAAGTGAAAATGTATAATTTTCCATAACTGCTGTACTAGTTGTACAATGATTATGAAATGTAAGATCCCTTTCAATCAATTCATAGTTTTCTCTGATATTATTTATAAAATCATTCAGTTCTGTATCACTATATATACCCGTAAAATAATTACGTATATTTTGTAATTTATGATTATTTATAACAAATTCCATCTGTTCTTTATCCTCTTGTGAGGAAGGAGTATATGCAGCAAATGCTTCCTCAAAATCATAGAGTACTTCTTGTTTTTCTTTTGCTTTATTATATTCATCCACCGTATATCTAGGTGTGTAACTATTGGTTAAAGTGACTTTTTCACAATGTTCAAAACAAAAATTCCATAATTTGATCATCTTAGCACCATAGATATCTTCATAATCCATAGATATTACCATACTGTACCCCCTCTTTAAAAAAAGTACATCACTTACTATTAGCTTCCTAATATTCATGATGCACTTCTATAATGTTTAACCTATTAATTATACCAACACTTTCTTCATATAAAAGCTACCTTGTTTTTCCTCAGAAGCTGTTACGTATCCATGCTTTTCATATAATCTGATAGCTCTCTCATTATATGAAAATACGTGAAGTAAAATTTGACCTAATCCTAATTCTCTAGTTACCTTATCTAGTTCTTGTAACGTTAGTTTTCCATACCCTTTTCCACGGAATTCTTCATAAATAAGTATATCACATATAAATAATGTTTTTTCATTTAACTTTTGATACCACAGACTACCAATTACTTCTTCCCCCAAAACAACACTTACAATATAATTATCCTTGGTGTCCATACCCTGTGGGAGTAGTTGAGAAAACTCTTCTTTTGCTCTAGACAATGAATCTTCTTTCGTTGCTTTTCCTGATGTCTCAAGATCCTTCGCATAATCTTTCGTGCTATAATCATAAAAAGCTTCATACATCTCTTGGGACATCGGAACAAACTTAAGTTCTTTCATACGCATACCTCCTCCTATTAAACCATTTTGAAACCTATACATATCTATTATTAAACATTATTGTAAATAATGGATAATATCATCCTTGACTTAATTATTAATATTCTATTAATATGGGTATTACATTTCTATAAGCAATGTTATAGATAAATTAGTAAAAGCTCTTAATTTTACTTACCGAAATATAGTTCTC
The DNA here is from genome assembly GCA_023424235.1 of Bacillota bacterium. Classification (GTDB taxonomy): domain Bacteria; phylum Bacillota; class Clostridia; order Lachnospirales; family Lachnospiraceae; genus Anaerocolumna. The sequence continues at coordinate 9,032 of JAFAEB010000080.1, read as the reverse complement.
CGAAATGGCTTTCATGTCTGTATTTTGCATTCCACCAGTACGTAAAGAACCTTCAATCTTAACCTTATATTGACAGTCATTAACACGAGTCTTTATATATGTTTCATTAAAGAATGAATGACTCGCTGGTTCACATTTCTTTATACCTTTCATCTCTTCAAGTTTACAATCAGGAAAATTAATGTTCCATAACTCTCCATCCATAATTTCTTCATCAATCAATTCCTTTAATAAATCAAGTAAGTACTTATCTACGATTGTGTCATCTGCACCTTGCTGCATGGATATGGCAAAGGCTTTAATCCCATAACTATTCCCTTCTCTAGCAGCTCCAACTGTACCAGAATACAAAGTATCAAAACCTAAATTGTAGCCAAAATTTATACCTGACAGGATAATATCAGGCTTTATAGGTAGTAAGCAATTTATAGCAACTCTTACACAATCTGCAGGTGTACCATCAACACTATATGCTTCTTTAACTGGAACAGGGAATGGTACAGACCAAACTGTAATATCCCTTCCGATTGTAATTCCATGAGAAACAGCACTTCTTTGTCCACTTGGTGCAACAATATAAACCTCGCCTAATTTACATGCAATTTCTGCTAACTTACTTATACCATGAGCATCTATACCATCATCATTACATACTAATATATTCATAAAAATAACCTTTCTTTTACTACATACCAATATACTGGTAAATTATTGATTCATATATTTTATGAGAACTACTGTATATAGATTATATGAATCCTTATAATAGTATACATTGAACTTTTTCATTTTTCAAACTATTTAGGTAATAAATATCTTTAATTCTTTACAATTTCAGTATAATACAGTACTATAAAAGGTGATTCTAAACGTTAAAATAAAATATAAGAAAAGTAACTATCAATTTATGAACGAAAGCGGGGTTTTCGTAATGTACAAAATGAAACCAGAGTATAATACAGGAATTGATTTTATTGACGAAGAGCATGCAAAACTATTTGAAATAACCAATGAGATCTATGATTTATTGACCAATCAATTTATACCCGATAAATATGACTATATCCTAAAAGTTATTAATGATTTGAAGGAATATTCCATTTACCATTTTCAACATGAAGAAGAATATATGATGAGTATTGGTTATAAGCGAATACTATCACAAAAAATTGCTCACAATGAATTTATTGAACGTATTAATGAATTATCCATTGAGCAAATTGATGGCAATCAAAGAGATTCATTATTAGAGTTGTTAGAATTCTTAAATACGTGGTTATCGGAACATATTTTTAAAAAAGATAAATTAATAGGTGAAGTTTAAACTATAATAGCTAATATATCTTAATTACAAATGAATTTACTACATATAAATTACTACATACATATAATTTTATAAGAATATTGAAAAAAGGTGAAGAAATGGAATACAGGAGATTTGAAAATACGATTATAGCAAGGCTTGATAAAGGTGAGGATATTATTACACAACTCACTTTATTATGTGAAAAAGAAGATATTGAACTAGGTATGGTAAGTGGACTTGGTGCCGTAGATAAAGTTACTATCGGGATGTTTGATACAAACGAAAAGAAATACTATAGTCAAGAATATAGTGGTGAATATGAAATTGTCTCCTTAGTTGGTAACATTACGAGAATGAATGATAAACCATATCTTCATTTACACATTGGAATAGGCAATACAGAAACCAATGAAAATTACGGTGGTCACTTAAATCGTGCTATCATTAGTGCAACAGGTGAAATTATTGTAACCCTTATCCCTGGCAAAGTAGACAGAGAATTCAATGATACCATTGGTTTAAACTTAATGAAATTCATATAATTTAAATGAGCTGTTGTAATTAACTTAAATTACACAGCTCATTATTTATAAGAACAACTATTCCTTATTATTTCAACTTGAATCATGAAATACTACTGATTTTGATAATTTATATGATTATTAGATATAGTAATATATTAATTATTACTGTGATAACCTATATAGTGATTTACTATTATAGCGTTTACTTACAATAGTGTTTACTTATTATAGTGATTCACTAAATTATCGTATTCTTCTTTTGTAATCTTTAACATGGATCCATGCGTTTTCTTAGATAATCCCATATCGTATTCATCAGCTTGTTACACTCTAAAATCCCCATTCTCTAAATCATTTTGTTACAAGCGGTAAATATCCCTTACCTGTGGCGAATTGATCCACTAATAAACACCACTCTTCTCTATCATTAAATTTATAAATAATAGGACCTTCTACACCTAATAACCCTTCAACACAAGGCATATGAACATCAGTAAAGTCTAATCCAGTTAACTGGCTTGCTCTGTCTATGCGAATGTTTTTGGTTGTTTCATCTTTAGAGAATCGATAGTACATTCCATTATGTTCAATAATGGTAGTATCAATGACATGATTCTCTCTTTCTATGTATTTTTCAGTATTTGAGTATGTTTTAAAATCTTTTGTTCTTGAACAATAGATTCTTTGCTTAGATTCCGTATCCGTCTCTTCCTTTACCTTAGAAGCCCAGAATACTAGAAAATCTTTATTTTCTTTATCATAAATTGCTTCCGGTGCCCAAACACAGCCAGCACTAGGTATACCAACCTCAACTAATATTTCATCTGACCAATGAATTAGATCATTTGATTCCCAAACTACTAAATTTTTACTTCCACTATCTTGTGCAACACCCCATCCTTTACCACTAGCAATTCTAAGGTCTGTTGCAATAAGATAGAACTTATTATTCTCTTCATCACGTATCATGAAAGGATCACGCGCTCCAAGTTCACCTACTTTAGAATATAATACAGGTAAACTATTATTTAAGTCTTCAAAATGAAGCCCATCTCTACTCAAGGAAAAATAAACTTGTTCTCCTATTTCACTTTCGCCTACAAAATGTACAAATAAATAACCATAATATTCTGATTCTCTAACTGTCTGATTCATTTTACACCTCGATATTTTTCATTTGATTGATTGTCTGTTTATAACATACTTTATTATATCATAAAATCTAAAATAATTTAAGTATTATTTAACTAATTTGAAAGTGATTTCATAAATATCTTAAATCCTTCCTAAGGTAGCTATTATTTCTTACTTTTAAATAAATACAAGATACTAGTTTTATACTATCTACCAAAAAAGTAAGCTCTGATTTAATCTCGTGTGTTTCTATTAACGCACGAATTACTTAACTCAGAGCTTACCACTTATTTATTTATTTGATAATTTTTATATACATTGATTGTTTTTATTTACTTTGATTACTTATGTACGTTGATTATATGAAATACAATGTATTTTTATTGTAAATTAATAGTTATAAAATTTCAAGTAAACGATCTACTGCAGGCTTTGTTACCTTATTGTAGAAAAAGTCATATCGAAAGAACATAAATCCATCAACTAAACCAGTATCTCTTCCATACTCTATTTGCTTTTTGAGTACATCTGGGTCGTTTTGCCATTCTTTTTCCAAGTTGGACCCTGCTTTATAATTAGCTATACCAATATAAACTTTTACCGTTTCACTCGTTCTAAAGGATAACCATTTATCCAATGTTTTCGCATATGGATATGTTCCATGTGCGAAGGACCAATATATTTGAGGACATATATAATCGATATATCCATCATTTGATAACCATGTTTTGTAGTCCACATAATATCCAAGGTTACTAGTAAGTGAATCATAGAATCCACCTGGACTAATACCAAATTCAACGGACTCATCAATAGCCTTTATAGTAGAATATACATTCTTGATGAGAGTATTTACGTTATCTCTTCTCCAATCAGCAATATGTAATACATCCAAACCGCTAGCTTTCGCCGTAGCTGCGTAATTATTATACTCAACATTGTCAAATATGGTAGCATATTTACTTCCTAGGGCTGGATAGAAATAATCATCAAAATGTATACCGTCAACATCGTAATTATTCACAATTTCTTCAATTCCATTGATAATTAAAGTTTGTACATCATTTACGGATGGATTGTAGTAAAGATTACCGCCAAATTCTAACACATTTCTATCATTGGACTTATCTTTATCTTCATACCAAACTCTTGCTGGGTTATCCTTGGACAATTTACTATAATCTGTACTAGCAGTCGTAACTCTGTAAGGATTTAACCAGGCATGAAATGCTAACCCTCTTTCATGTGCAGCTTCTACCATGTATTCCAACGGATCAAAGCTTAAATTTGGTTCTTTTCCTTGGGTACCTGATATATATCTAGACCACGGGAAGTAGTTCGATTCATACATAGCATCGCCAAATGGTCTTACTTGAACTACAACAGCATTCATGTTTAAGCTAACAACATTATCAAACATAGTATCTATCGTTGACATAAAACTTTCATCGGTAAAACCATTACGTCCGTAATTTGCAAACTCTAAATAAGATATCCATACAGCCTTTAATTCAAGTTCAATATCAATAAATTCAATAATTTGATTTCCAGCTAGATCTTCAACCAAAACACTATATACACCAGAAGAAGTAACCTTAAAACTACTATCCTTTACTTCCTTCGCTTTTGTTTCCCATCTTTCATCATCAAATTTAGTCACATTGCCCTTCACATACTTGATGGCTCCAATTCCTTCACCATCATCCCAAGCATCTACTACCACCGTAGCCGCTTGGTTCATTACGGAATAACTTAAAGAAGCGACTGGTACCTCTGTATCAATATTATTAACAGATACTACATTAATCGTCTCATTACCAGCCTTATCTCTTACTAATACTGTATAATTTCCATTCTTTTTAACCTTAAAACTACCTTTATTACTATCATTTAAAGTTATTAAAGTACTATTGCCATCAATAAAATCTTCTGATTTTTTCTTACCTGACATATACATCGCCTCTTTCACCCCAGATTCCTCATCGGATGCTGTTATCGAAATTTTTACTGAGCCATTCGTTGGCTTAGTTGTACTTAATTTTGTAGTTAAAGTTGGTGCCGTTTTATCAATATTACGAATCGTTATGCCTTTGAGTGTCTTATTACCTGCTAAATCTTCTACTAAAAATGTATATACATTATTACTTTTTACAGTAAGTGAAGCTGTATAGCTATAAGTATTATCAAACTCTAATTCTGTTTCACTAACTACTTTATATGATAGCTCTTTGGTGTCATCCTTAAAATCTATTTCTGATTTTTTACCCGTAAGATATTTAATACTCTTTATACCAAGACCATCATCTGAAACTTTAATCGTTAGTTTAACATTGCTGTTCGTATCTTCTTTTATGTTTGGCACAATTGATACCGTTGATTTGCTTTTATCGATATTGGTTATTGTGATGGTTTTAACTGTTTCATTTCCAACTTTGTCTTGTGCATAAAAAGTATAGATACCATTTTTACTTATTGTTACATTCGCTTTTCCTTTAGAATCAAGAGTAATCTTTGTCCCTGATTTACTAAAATAGCTTACCTTTCTACTAGCAGATGCCCATTTCATTGTTTTGATACCAGATGCATCTGTAGCAGTAACATTCACTTTTAATGAACTGCTAGTCGGATTTGAATTGGATGATTTTAATGTAATTTTTGGCTTTGTTGCATCTTTAGCAGCAGCGTAAGCCTGGTTCGTTTCAATAAAGATCATCGTAATAAATAGCATTACCAGCATAAATCCTAATGTACTTAATTTACCTAATTTACTTTTCTTTACTTCCTTCAATTTGTCACTTCCTTTCAAAAACACTATCTTCCTGTAGGGTAAGATTCAAATATTTGATTTAATATGTCATATAGTGCTTTTGCTGTTTTTTCTTGTGTTGAATCCTGTGTAATAATAGCTAAATCTCCTGGATTTGACATAAAACCTACTTCAATTAAGATAGAAGGTACGGTATTCGCTTTTACAACGACATATTGCTGTGAACTTATATATCTTTTTGAAGTACCAATTATACTTGGTAGTCTATCCAAGAATAACTGTGCTAGCTTTTTACTATCTAAGCCAGAACTTAATTTTGCTTTATTACCATCATGATAATATATTTCAGTTCCTTTAGGTGAGGATTTTGTATTTGCATTCATATGAACACTAATAAATAAATCAGCTCCTACTGTATTTGCAAATCCTGCTCTGTCATATAGTGGAACCTTTGTATCGTCATATCTTGAATAATATACTTTAATTGTAGATTCAGGTGAATTAAAGTACTTCTTGGTTTTATTAATTATGGAAAAATTAATATCCTTTTCCTTATATGTTGTTCCATTAAGTTTATACATCGCACCAGGATCTGTTCCTCCATGACCAGCATCTAATACTACTATTTTGTCATACATATCTTTCGGATTTCCAACTTTAACACCAACTCCATTCTTTATGGAAGTTAAAGTATATCCTTGTATTTTAGATGTCGTTAAAATAACTTCTGTATACCCACCACTATATGTTACATTAACGGATTTAATCACTGGATTTTGTGATGCTAATACAATACTTTGATAGAAGTAAGTATAATCTCCTGGGATTTTAATTGCTATTTTTTTGTTATAATATCTATCTTCGTGTTCAACCTGATTAAAGCTTACACCTGCTGGTAATGGAATAGCCAGATCATAGCTGGTATTATTATCATCTGTTTTATCACCAGTAAAAGTTAATAAAAAGCGATTACCTTCATTTGTGTAAGTATAACTAGCAACATTTTTTCGCTCAATAACTACATTAATCATATTTCCGTAAATAGATATGCTTTGAACTCCTTTTATATAATTTAAATTATTGGTTAGGCTATAATTATCACCTACACCATTAATCATATGGTTCATTTGCAATATGATTAAATTATTATCTTCAATAACATTTACTGATAAGGGATTCATTGCAGTAAGTTCTACAAAATCAACACCAGATTTAGTTCCAGAAGTAACATTCACTAAATAATTTGGGTAAATTGTTAGGTACATAATCATCTTATCTTCAGATAGTGATAACTCATATTTTAGATTTTCATCTTTCAGATTAAATTCTACAAGTGTAGAATTTGTAATTGTGTCATAAGATGTTACCACATTATCTACTAAAAAGTTTCCAAAGCTATAGGTATTGTTATTTCCAAACGTATTATTCACCTTTAATTTTAAGATATTGTTTTCTTTAACTAGAGTTGAGTAATTAAATGGTGTAGTTGAACGTAGAATATAACGATCAATCGTTGTGTCAGTTGAATAATCTTTTTCTACGCTATATAAGAAACCACCTACTTGAGTATCTTCAGAAATTTCAGTTGAATTTACTAAGCTATTTACTTTATTATAGTTTTCTAGATTACTATCAATTACATTCCATGAAAATTCAATGCTATCTTTAATTGGTTCGTCCCCAAGCTCTGGGCCGTCTTGTTCATCTTCTTCATATTAATCATATGGATTACGATATGTGATGATCGATGTTTTAGTTGAGGCATTCCATGTATAGTCATAACCCAAATAGGAAGATACGAAACTTCCTGGTACCATAACATAAGAGGTATTCACATTCAAGTTTGTTACCACAACAGGAGCCGTATCCATAACTCTTGCTTTTCCATTAACATAAGCTGTTTTACTTCCTATGGTTAATGTAACAAGGGTATCCCCCTTCGTTAAAGTAATCTCGCCAGTTTTACTATTGTATTTATAAGCTGCTTTAATAGAGGAGCTACTAAACACTTGTTTCGCACGTACCATAGCAGTATTATCTATAATAATACTTGGCATGTTTCCAAGGTTTATTTTCTTTCCATCTACAGTCACTTGTCCTAATGTGCTTGTATAGTTAATCACTTTATTATTATATTCAAGTTTTAGTGGACTTGTAATAGCAGCGATGGAAGTACTACTATTCCATGTGTATGTATAACCTAAATTTTCAGCAACAAATCTAGTTGGAACAAGAATCTTTGTTACGTCCTGACTTCTAAATTTCATTTTAACAGGAGCAACTGACATTGTTATTGCTTTCCCGTTAACATATGCTATTTTACTACCGATGGTTAATACGATTGTGTTACCATTTTGTGAAAGAGTAACCGTTGCTTTTGCTTTATCGTACTTATAGTTTACTTTTAAGTCAGACTTTACAAATACATCTTGATAGGAACCAAGTGCGGTACCATTTTCAATAATACCTGGTGTTTTTCTTAGATTTATTTCCTTACCGTTTAAGGTGTATTTTACTTGTTGACCGTTATACGTTACATTTTTTTTGGTTGAATAATTATATAAATCAAGCTTTGTTGCTGCTAGAACACTGGTAAATGGCATTCCTATTATTAACAGCATAAAAAAAATCATTAATAATATTTTATTACCTTTTTTAAACATCATTATCATCCTTTGAATTTTATATGCAAATAGGTATTACAATAACCTATTTATGGCTATAGTCTTACGTTTTCAAGTTACATTTTAATTTAATTTACATTTTATTTTGGGTAATCTTATGTATGTTTTATTTACTTTAAGCCAAATAACACCTCCTAGCTTTCATATTCATCCTGTTTCTCTTTTGTACTTAATAAAAATTTAATACATTTATAACAATAATGAAAAACCGTGTTAAAATTATGTCATTTTTTGAATAATTTTCATATCTATGTTTTTCCATGTATTTTATGGTATAATAATATAGAAAAAGGAGGATGTGACGTGAACAATTATCATGACCAAAGAAATATAGAAAATACAAACAAGCTAAGAGAGATTATATCTGAGCTGCCAAAGTTTTGTGGTACTTTTTTTAGAGGTATTGAACCTACTACCTCCTCTCTAACTAGAATAGCTTATGCTTATGATCTACGGGTATTTTTTAAATTTCTATGTGACTCTAACCCTTTATTCAAAAACACATCATTAAGAGATATGAATATTAGCGTATTAGATCAAATTAAAGCGGTTGATATTGAAGAATATTTAGAATATTTATCTTATTATAAGAATGGTGATATTGAATACATCAATAG
>JAFAEB010000020.1 GCA_023424235.1 Bacillota bacterium | reverse complement strand
CCCTCATACTGTTCAAAATAATTCGCATATTTTTTTAACTGCCCTATGGGATTTGCTCTGTCCGCCTTGGCTCGTTCCTCTGGTTTACATTGTTGTGTCCAAAAATCATAAGCACAAAACTCCCATGCCTTTTTATTTTGTCCTATATAATCCGCCATCACTTTTCACCTTCCATAAATCATTTTATTCTGACACTGATATCCTACTTTACCATTCCCCTATTTGTGATACGGTTCTCCGTAACGCTTTTAGGGTACAATAAAACCTCTGTGTATTTAGTCCATTGAGGAAATTATACCTCTATCGAAATACTTAAGGACATCAAAAGCCGTAAAAACATACAAAATATAAACTTAAATTCTTATTTATTTGTTCGACCTATTCCTATTTATCGTTATATTCTCCGTTCGCAATCTAGAACGATTGTGACTTAACTATAATGTAATTATATAAGGTACAATCCTAAAATACTACCATAATTTTCTTTAACTTGCAAATTGTTTACTTTGCCAATGGAATGGCAGGATTGCTAATACTCTACATTTAATTGTCTAATATTGAAAGAGCTGTACTCATAAAGTACTCACTTTATTATCCATTGAACTTCCATTCATATTGACACAATTATTCCATGTAAGATAATAGCTAAAGGATTTGGTAGATACTCCTTTAAAACCACGTATGAATCTTTTCAACTTTCTAGTATAAGTTGATATGTTGTATATTGTAAGTATCCTTCAGTGATTTGCCAGTTTTTATAACAATAAAAGTAATTATTATAATACAAATATTTAATAATATAGTAAAATATTATAATCTAAGTGAGATAAAATACAAACCATGCTCTTAGATGAATTTCAAATGAGCATGGTTTGTTTATATGAGTTATTTAATATATTTACTATTTTGGAACGATATTAGTGATACTTATTTTTGTATTTTCTGGCTAATATGATTTACCTTAAATCTGATCCCTTATAATAATTGATAAAATTAATAAGCTTATATACAGGATATATAAATTTTATCATGTTATAAATCTTCAGCAGAGTATACTTCTTTTCTTTTAGTACTTTTCTGATTCTTGCTGAAATTCTTTGCTTCATTCGCTTTCATTTTTAAGAAAGCTGCCTTTCTGGCACTGTGCCTTGCTTCTCTTAATAACTTCTGATATGAGTTTAGGCGTTCTTTGGTTAATAAACCACTCTTTAAGGCAGTTTGAATTGCACAACCAGGTTCTTTTTCATGTTTACAGTCATTAAATTTACATGTTTTTGAAAGTGACTCTATATCAGAAAAAGATTCTTTAATTCCTTCATTTACATCCCATAAGCCAAGTTCTCTCATACCAGGTGTATCAATTATAATTACATCATTCTTAAGAAGAAATAACTGGCGATAAGTTGTAGTATGAAGTCCTTTACTATCGTCTTCTCGAATAATATTTACTTTCATTAAATCCTCATTGGCTAATGCATTTACTAAGGAAGACTTTCCAACACCAGAGGAGCCAAGGAATACAATTGTTTTCCTTGGAACAATATATTTTTCTAATTTATCCATTCCAAAACCAGTGTGAGCACTAATGGCTCTAACATCAATTTCAGGAAATGTCATATTAATATCATTAATATAGTCTGCATAGTTTGGACAAAGGTCAGCTTTTGTGAGTACGATTACAGGGGTTGCCCCGCTCACCATTGCTACAGCAAGGTAACGTTCAAGTCTTCTTAAATTAAAGTCATGATTTAAGGATGCCATTATAAATACATAATCGAAATTAGCAGCTACAATCTGCTCACTTTCTTTTGATACCTTTGTTGGCAAAGTAGGATTGTGTCTTGAAAAACAAGTTGTTCTCTCTAACACCCTATAAATAATATCATCCCCCATTGGATTGGGCTTTATTAAAACGAAATCTCCAACTGCAGGATAGGTAATATATCTTGAATCCTGATAAAAGATGGAGCCCTTTAGCTTCCCATTATTCTCACCCTTAGATGAAACAATGCGGTAGGTTTCTTTTTGGATGGAGGTTACTCTTGCTGGAATTAACTCCAGTTCCGTATCTTCTTTTGTAATTTGTTGTTCAAATTCTCTTGTAAAACCATATTTTATTAAGTCTGTCATGTTTTCTCCTAAATTTTCAATATAATTTTGGTAACATGATCTGTTGGTTTCGTGAAAACGCAGGATTGGTAAAGGATTGTCTGATAGTAGGGGCAGTTCAAAAAATTAATGTTAATAGAAGATAATAGAATATTAGAATATTAGATTCTTTCATGTGTCTATCAAAAAATATTCCATACGTTTATCTTAAACGTTCCATAAGATTATACTAAACCATTCCTTTAGACTATTTGTTTGTTCTCATCTATTAAAAAATTAATAATATTAATAATATTATTAATAAAAAGACAAAAAAAATCACGCCTTGTGCGTGAGTAATTGAATCATATAATTTAGCATATCAAGAAAAGCATAGAACGATAGTAACATGTAGTAAAGGTCAACTTTACTTACAAAACATAAAAATCTGCCTGACTCAACATATATAAAGAAACAAATAAGTAGCATAAGAGCACTTATCAAGAATCTATATAATATCTTAAATTCTATAAATATTTCCACGAAAGGTTATAAGCGAAATAGGTACAGATCGAAACCTACTTCACAGAGTATTAAATTTAATTAAAAATCACCATAACATTTAATTTTTTCATAATACAACACACTCCTTTCGGGAATTGCAAGTTTTGTTTAAAAGATAAGTCATTATCTTTGATTGATTCATGAATAGAATAATGGAAAATGTGGGATCTGTCAAGGAGGAATTTTGGGGTTAGGTGGTTATGTTAGATGGTATATTTTGATTCTATTATTCTATTATTTGATTTACAAAAAGTGATTATATATGTAAATGAAATTACAATATTTGATAAAATATGGTAGAAAAAAATGACGTTATTTGATATAATGAGGTCAATATGGATAGGAGCTATAGTGGGTGGTAGATAAATAAAAAAATAATAGAAATTGATCTAATACTTATAGCAATTAAAAAAGTTAAACGATATAAATTCATATGTGAGAAAGGTGAGTATATGGTAAATAGAGTAAACTCATGCCTTAATGGTGAAAACTCTAATGAGTTAAAACAAGCCTTTTTATCAAGTGCTATTTTTGATATAGCAAATTATATTATCAATTTAGACGCAAGCTAGCTACTGGGTATACATGTCTAAATACCTCTAAAGTTCTAAACATTGTCAAGCACGTTAATAGTCAGATAGTTTTTGAGTATAAATAATGATAGGAGTGAAACGGTGTCAATTAACCCATATAGAGAATTAGTCGCAAGTATATCTCCACTGGAATTTGAAGTACTTTGCTTAGAAATATTAAATAGCTATGCAGAAGCTGAACATTTATCAAAGTTCTCCATTCAACATAATGTTCATATCCCCACAGACGATGGTATATATCAGATTGATATATACGCAAGTTTTATCGCAATGGGCGTTGAATTTAAAGTAATAACTGAATGCAAACGATATTCTAATCCCGTTTCTCGCGAAAAAGTTGCAGTGTTGAATGATAAAATTAGAAGTATTGGTGCGCATAAAGGAATTATAATTTCAACATGTGGCTTTCAAAGCGGGACATACGATTATGCTAAAAAACACGGAATAGCACTATTGCAAATTATCGATAAAAGCGTACTTCATATTATGAACGCTGTCTATCCAAAAACGGAAGAACAAAAAAGAAAAATCAATCTTATGGTGGAATGGAGCAAATGTATGCCCAAATACTATGCAAAAGAATATAACTCAATGGATTTCCCAAATAGATCAATCTATCCCTCTCCCATAATGTTAGAAAAAATACGACGAGATTTTATTTTAGCACATCCAGAACTCTTAGTAGAGAAGTGATAAGGTTGGTTGTTAATTCGTAGTTGCATGAAATTGCAAACTTTAAAAAAGCACATTATGCAAGAATTGTACTACATATTATAGCAATAATAGGAAGTTCGACCTTTAGATAGTTCAAAAAATACTATATGAAAAGGGGAAATAAAATTATGTCAAATGCTAAAAAGGAACACTATGTTCCTCAGTGTTATTTAAGACACTTTGCTTCTACAGATGAACGTATAAATGTATTTGATAAACAAAAAATGGAAGTACGCATTAATCAAGATATCTTAAACATTGCAATGCAAAACCGCTTTTATGATTTAAACTTATTAAAAATGTATAAAAAAGCTGAACCACATGAGCAAGCAAAAATTAAGGCTGAACTTAGTGAATTGTTGAATTCTGATGATATTGAAACCACACTAAAAGATATTGACAGCCAACAATATATTGAAAAAGAGTTTTTAAGTAAAGATGTTGAAAGTATATATAGCAATATTCTAAATAAAATAATAAAGAAAGGTTACAATCGAAGTCCATGGTATATCGAAAACTGTTTTGCTCTTTCAGAAAATGAAAAAGAAATTCTTTCGCTTTTTATATCCATTCAAATAATTAGAACAAAATCGTTTAGAGATACAATTGGCTCAATGATTGAACAATTTGTCGAAACAATGGCCTATAAGTCACAAATGCATGATGATGATGCTTTACAAAAAGAGGATTTTAAGGTTATTGCTGACAAGGAATATGTTAAATTATTGCATATCGGGATGGTACTCGATGCGGAGATGGCTTTAAAATTTGCAGAAGTACTTATAAACCATATATGGGTCATGTATGTTAATAACACAAATATCCCTTTTTATACATCCGATAATCCAGTCGTCAATGTTCCACATAAAAATGATGCATTTTTAAGTTATGGAGGATTAAATTCGGAAGGAATAGAAATTCTGTTTCCCATATCACCTAATTTATTATTAGGCATGTACCATTCCAAAACATATCATAGTAATATAAACGATAGAAGATATATGGCTGTCAATGATACTAAGTGGGTAGAATATTTTAATAGAGCACAGGTTGTAAATAGTCAAAGATGCATATTTTCTAATAGTGATAATTTTGATTTAGCAGAAAAGATATGCCGTGAAAATCCAGAAATACAGATATATAAATCACGAATAGAAGTATTATGAAATTAATCAGTTAACTACATATTATGTTTAGGAGCGTTTAAACAAATACAAGTATGGGACTTACAAATAAGTAGTTGTAGGACTCGTTGAGAACTAAGGGGAGAATTGCCACATTGAAGTAAAGCGTAGCACATAGGAAAATTTGAATTTGTAAGATAGATGTCAGGAGGTACAATGGCAAAACATAAATGCATATATTGTTTAATGGAAAAAAATGGCGACGAATTTAATCGAGAACATGTTGTTCCGAGAATGATGGGAACATATGAGGATGGTTTTGTTTTAAGTCAAAATCAAGTATGCCAGGAATGCAATTCATTTTTTAGCAAAGAACTTGAGGATAAAATAGGATTAAACTCATTAGAGAGTTTTCTCAGAATCCAGCATGGACGTAAAATGTCAGATGGTCGTATTATGCGAAAAGGACGTGTAGCTTTTAGTGGAACATCTGATATTTTTAAAGGTCTGGATTTTACTCCGGTGGTTGATAGCTCTAATGAGGAAAGAATGCATTTTGATATCTCGCCTCGAATTGGTATTTTAGAAAACGAAGAAAAAAATGAATATACATATCACAATTTGGACGAATTGCCGTATGCACTGCCGGAGATTCTTCAATCAATTAAGGGAAAGAAAGCCGGAATAATTACAGTAGGTATTGAACAAGATATTGCTGAATCAGCATTAAAAGAAAAAGGATATTTAGCAACCACATATGAATACAAAAATGTTCCGGTTACTGACTTATATAATAAGTCAGCTCTGGCTACAAAAATTAGCTTTTCCATTGATTCCATTGTGCGAAGAATTTGTGCCAAAACAGCATTTAATTATTTGTGTTTCTCTATGGGGAAAGACTATGTATTGAAAAAAAACTTTGACGAATTGAGAAGGTATATTCGTTATGGTGAGTGGTCAAATAATCTCTGGTTCAGATATTCGATTGGAGCAATTTCTGCTGTAGAGATGCCAAACGAGACTGCACACGTTGTTGGATATATGATGTATCCAGATAAGGATAAGTGGTTAATTTGTGGATGCGTGACGTGGTTTGGTGAACTAACATATATTTTTAGATTCGGTGATGCTGGATTAAATGTCGGAATTGTTAATATCCTACAATCTACGAAAATGGCCTGCTTTGATAATGTTAATAGAGTAATAACTGAAGATGAAGCAGTATATATATATCCAGGAAGAAATACGGAATAAGACGAGCGTAATAAAAATGTGATACAATGGTGTTAAGTAACAATATTTGGATTTCATATTAGAACTGCAACAAAGCTCCATGTTCTTATAAATTCACAAGGTATGAATTTGCTCCTTTTGTAATTGCTATTCTTTCGTATAGATTGAATATTACCAGAATACGGGAGGATAAAGTTACATCATTATAAAGTATGATACGATTGGTTCGTTATCTATAAGTAGTGAACTAACCAACTTCCCATTATGTTTATAATAGGAGCGATAAAACAGCACAAATAAACAGAATTTATTAATTAGACATGAAATGAAAAAAGGTCTATTATGATTTTACTCGAATTAGAAGACAATGAGTTCATAAATAATTCTGAGATTAAGTTTTGGGTTAATCATTGGTATGTCAATTGTAGGAAATATTATGTTTTATATAGGATAGTAAAATCACCAAAATGAAATTCGGAGGTTTAACTTATGGTGTTTGTAGATATTTGCGAAGCCAATCGAGTAGATGTAAATAATTTTATTAAAATGAACTGGTTTTCAACAGACATCGTTATACGTGGAAAGATTATTGATATGACATTAGTTAATGGAATTATTGCTTATGAAAATGATATTATTATTGGTTTAATTACCTATGATATTGTTAATGATGAATGTGAAATTTTATCTTTGGATAGCAAGCTAGAAAATAGAGGAATAGGAACACAATTAATTAATCGTATAAAAGAAATCGCTCGAAGCAACGGGTGTCATAAGATTAAACTAATAACCACGAATGATAATATTAATGCTCTAAAGTTTTATCAGCGTAGGGGGTTTGATATGGTAAGAATATATCATAATTCACTCAATGTTTCACGTCAATTAAAACCATCAATTCCACTGATAGGTGAAAATAATATACCTTTGATGCATGAAATTGAGTTTGAAATGATGATTGATTATTAAGTAGATTAACAAACAGTATATACTCCTACAAATAAAATAAATCAATTACAATCTATATAATCTACTTAATTATTACTGCACCAATTGGGGTATATTATCTTTATGCTATCAATCTTTAATAAAAGGAGGATTTACCTATGAACAAGTATAATTTCAAAGATTATTTTCACGAACCTGAGGGAAAGATCGCTAAACGGATGCTTTTTAAAAGTGATAATGTAATTGCTTTTGTTCTTAATATAGCAAAAGGGGAAATACTACCAGGTCATACACATCTGGAATCGACTCTTTTCTTGCAAGTTATGGAAGGGAATGCCAAGGTTGTGACTGATGGAAATGAAACCTTATTACAAGTAGGAGAGTTAATGCAGGTTGATGGGCAAGAAAGCTTACAGGTCATAAACACTAGTGATACTGTATTGCGTCTTTTAGTCACCATTTCACCAATGGGTTCAGAGGCCTTTGCAACAGATGCAAATGTTTAATTAATAATGCTGGCGTTATAAAGGTAATTTATAATGCCAGTTTTTTTGTAATTATTTAGTTTACATAGATGCTTTTTTATCTCATACTCAAAAATGTATTACTTCACAACCCACTATTTCAGTTTGAACTATTTTAAAACCAACTGATTTTGCAAGCTGTATGGAAGCTATATTTTTGCTATCTACTAAATACATAGGTTCAATTCCTTCTAGTTTACAGCGCGTTAGTAACATTCGAAGAAGCACTTTTGCATAACCTCTGCCTCTATAAGCTTCATCTGTCCAAACTACAATATTACCATATTGATCCCATAGGTTTGATATTTTACAGTAAGCGATAATGTTACCCTTTTCTCTAATCATATATTTTTTCAAATCTTCTCTATACTCTATGTCTACGACAAGTAAAGAATCATACTCAGGAAGTACATCTCCTAACAACATCCGATACATAATACTAATCCGATAGCCCAAGTTATTTAACTGTCTCGAATCTTGAATTAAATGAAAGTCTATCCGAGAAATTTCCCTACAGATATCATTAATTATTTCATCTGAAATATTAGGTGATATAGACACAATTCGTCTACCCATATAATCAGAGATAATAATCTTATAATAAAAGTTTTTATTTTAAGGGTTTATCTCTATTATCTGATCTACATACATAGCAGTTATCCGTGAATAATCCATTATCTATAGTTAAATAGTTTGAGTAAAATGAGTGAAACATAGAAC
>JAFAEB010000001.1 GCA_023424235.1 Bacillota bacterium | reverse complement strand
GGCATAGCCGGTGGTATATTTTTATGGCCATACAAATATGGAGCCCTGAAATGTTACTTTCAAGGCTCCTCATAATTCTACACACCAATATCCACTGTTATTTCAACATTATAGCTCGCCAAATTTTTTCGAGTTAATAAAACGCATGTCTCAACGTACACTTTGTTAATATCAAAAAGCAGTATATATCATTGTACAGTTTCATTTCACAATTTTTTTATTAGCTTAATGTGAATTAACAACCATTTCTGAGTAGTTGCTTACAATTTCATAACTTCTTTCTCTAAGATAATTTTCTGCAATATGTATCTGCTCATCAATGTACATATCTGTCCTTTCCAAAGCAATTTTACATAATGTCTGTAAAATATTCAGAGTTTCATTATAATCGAACTTAGCTTGTATTTCTGGGTATGCAATTCCTACTATGCATTTCTCATCTTCATTTAATACCATTCCTAGTTTTGCAGATAGAAAATCATTTTCATCATGTGCGATATATTTATCCCGTATTGTTTTCAATTTATTATAGCATTCAATTGGCTCTCCGGGTATATCTTTATATGTTTTTGCTAGTGGAAGCTGGACTCTACCTCTTCCAGAATTATTAAAGCATTTTATATACAAGATTAAAGCAATTCTGAACATTCCTTCCTTAATAATTGTATCTTCTGTATTTAATGCAATTTCTAAATATTTAATAGCATTCAATAAATCTATTTTTATTAATACATATGAATACAAACGTTCAAATCTTTTTTCTCTAGGAACTTCAACAAATTTAGTCAAAAAAGGCATCCCAATTATATTTATTTTACCTGATTTTTCATCCAAACTATACTGATAATGCAAACTTTACTCCCCCTTATTCTATATATCATATATACTTCTTTGTATATAATTTTAATACTTCGAAGTTCAATTTTTAGTAGTTGAGATTACTCTCCTATCCACCCTTTACAAGTAATAAACCATTTAAACATCTGTCCAGCATGTAAATAATAGTCTAAAATGGACCACTTTTTATATTTTTCTATTAAATAAATACGCCGTTCTAAACATGGATGTTCCATTACTTTAAAATACTTTATGTAGATCTTATTATACCATGCTATCTTTTCGTTATTTTGCTCTTTTATTTTTTTAAGTAAACTTATCATATCTATTTGAGTTACTCCTTCAAATGTACAAGCTACTCTATCTGCTCTAATCTCTTGAATTTGTTTCCATAGTCTTCTATCATCAATAGAAAAGAAAATTAACATAGCTACTTCATAAATTATAATGACTGGTACTATTACTATAGTAAGGATAATGCCAGCAATATAAACTTGTGAAAGTAAGCTAAGGATAATGATACTTATCGCAAAACCTGCAAGTACGATAATAAATCCTAAGCTTCTTCTTAGCTTCTCAATTATATCAAAATCCCCATTCTTTAAATGTGCTATTTCATGTCCAACCAAAGCTGCTATTTCATTATCAGATAGTGTTTCGCAAGATTTAGTAAAAATAATTCTTTTTCGCTTATTCTTTTTATCTTTAAATGTGAAAGCATTAATACCAATAATATCTATAAAGTACAAATCTATATAACCAATATTTGCGCTTATACATATTTTTTCTGCTATGTCTCTAAACCTACCATCTGGCATAAAAGTAATTATAGGCTTCTTTTGTTCCACTTCTGTCTTTATATGTTCCCACCAAGTCTTTGTCCATCTTACACCTACTCCAAATAAACATATACTGTTTATAAAACATATGACAAAATTCCCATTAGTATATTTATAAACAGCATTTACTATTAAAAACGCAACATAAATTGGAAAAACAAATAATAATAACATTGTTAATGCTGCTATAGTTTTTTCCATATTGTCATCTTTAAGCAATTCCATATAACTTCTGTTTTTAATGCGCTTAGTAATATTAAGTTTTTTAAAAATTGTAATAAATTGAGTAATAGCATTAACAATTCCAACCAGACTTCCACATGTATAACAAATACTTCCAATAACGCCTGCCAATATATCCATAATATGTATCTCCTTCAAAATTGCAATAATAATATTCACTTTTACTAAACAACTACAGAATATCCCAATTAGCCTTACAAAATTCTATCTATATGATTCCTATATTTTACCACAAATAAAATAATATGTCGCTATATGAAAAAAATGCACGTATTTGCCTAGTTAAATATAAAATCTGCTAGGTAAATCCATGCATTCATATTAGAACTTATTTATTCATATCTATCTTAATCTCAACATTATAGCTCGCCAAATTTTTTCGATTTAATAACACTACTGTCTCCACATGGCTTGAGAGGACAGAATGAATGTCATTTGAGTATGTTCGTTCTCGGAAACATATCCACTGCGTTTTTAGCACTATCGGTAGACGGGAACATATCCATTCATGATAAAAAATAACGTGTCTAAATGCATAATCATGATTGAGTAGAGTTGTCAAAAGAATAAACATAACGTATTTCAGTAAGTTTTTTTCCTGCAATTTCAATAATGCATTCATCGTCTTCATTGCATCGCCACTTATTCTTCCGGCTGAATCAATACTACCCCCTGCTCTGAGATGACAATAATGATATCACCTGAAGCTGGTATCCCCTTGTTGGAAGTATATCTTTCAAAAAATTTGACAAAACTTATCATCTAGTACAATTTCCATGCCTAAAACCACAATATTAATATCCCTCGACTACTATAACTTCACCTTCTTCAGCAGTTGGGGGTTGAAAATGATCATAATAAGTGGAAGCTGTTTGCTCCGTCAATATGATATCATTTTGATGATTTCCGTTTCTTTTTCGAATACGTTCCATAACAACTTCCTTAGGTGTCTTTATATAATAGATTTTGGGTTCTATGTCGTATTTCTTTAATAATGAAATATATTCATTTCTCATTTCTCTAGACCAAAATGAATAATCGAGAACAATATCAATGTTTTGCATGATAAGTGAAATTAGTTTTTCATCAAGATAGGTTTTAATATCTTCTAAAACCTCCTGAGATAAAGGATGTTCTTTCAAACCTCGTTTGAATGATTCTTCATCATAAGATAGTATTGTCATCCCAGTACTTTCAAATTTTTTTGCTAGTGTTGATTTACCTGCTCCCGCAGGGCCGCACATTAAAATAACTTTACTTTTTGACAAATTATCTACTGTATTTTTCATTGATATAACCTCCTATAACAAACCAAGAAAACATGACACTCTCCTTAAGCATTATTACCATTCGCTCTTTTCATGATTTCCTGTACTATTGATGTTTTAGCATTCGCATAGTGCTGGACATGCCTCCATTTATTCTTTGCCAAGCTTCGTTTGACTTGTGCATATTTGTCCCGATCAGTATCATTAGTCCGCAACCAATCACGGAAGCGTAACATTCTATCAATCTCTGATGTGCCCAAACTGAACACATGCAGATTAATATCGGTATCCGGTCCTTTAAACAAACGATGCTCAAACCAGTCAGGTTCTCGAATCTGTAGCACATATCCGGCCGCTTCCAACACTGGAACGTAGGATGACTCATCAGCAGAATCCTTAACAACCAACAGTATATCGATGATTGGCTTTGCACAAAGCCCAGGAACCGAGGTTGAGCCCACATGTTCTATTTGCAACGCTTTGCTGCCGAGTACTGAATGAATCCGGTTCGATTCCTGCTCAAACAATTCAGGCCAACTTGAATCGTATTCAACAAGAGTGATCGGTGCATTGTGCGGCTTAAGCTCACCAACCGTATTCTTTTGCAACTCATCATCCGTTGTAGGCATGGAGGTATTATTAGATATCATCTTATCGCACTCCTTTGCTGCTTATTATCTAGGGTTAAACTTAACTACTATTTTTTCTTTGCGATATAAAATATATAACTGTAATAATCTACTACTAATCTAAAATAAAGCGATTATAAGCTATCCTTTTTCCTGTGTTTGTTTTAAAGTTTTCATCTATACACTTTTTTATCTTTTCCTGTTCTTTTTCTTTATCCATAACCGTTAAATTTTCAAGCAAATCAGCTTCCCATTGTATTTGAAAATCAAGTCCATCAATTTTAGATGGAGTATGATGGTTGCCTATTATAAAGCATATTCTATCAATATTTTTGTTATAGCCTACCTTTTTTAATATTTCTTTCGCTACTGCTGGTCCTTCCTTTTCTTGATAGACACCATCAATAGAACCGTATTTTTTTTGTGCTTCAACCGCACCAATATCATGTAGTATAGCAGTAATACTGATGAATTCTTTTTCTTCCTCTCCGATATTTTCTCCGTTCATTATATCTTCTGCATTTTTCAAAACTTTAAGAGTATGCTCTATGCCAAAAGGAATTTCTTTGAATACTTCTTTCATCTCTATAATAATTTTTTCTTTAAACATAAATTGCCTCCATTTATACCTTATAGGTGTTTTAGTTCTATCTATCCATTTTTTTGTTGGCCGATACAATCAGCATCATGGGACGGCGCATTTCATCCTGCATCCCCGGAATATCCATCATGTTTTCCGGCGGCTGCGGCTCCACAAACTGATTTATTATAAAACCATTTGAAAGCAGTGTATTTAGATATGTGGTCAGTGTTCTATGATATTTTGTAACCTTTTCTCCCAAAAACACAGCTGTCCGTTTGCCCTCATAATAATAATTATCCACCGGAAAATGCAGTATTTCTCCTTTTTCGTTATAATGCCAGTCTTGTGTTCCATAGGCAGTAAAAACAGGATGTTCAACCGTAAAAACTAGCTTACCACCAGACTTCAGTATTCTATATATCTTTTTTACTAAAATCTCATAATCTGCTACATAGTGAAACGCAAGTGAACTTAATATTACATCAAAACTCTCCTCTGGGAATTCCACATCTTCTATAGCACAGCATTTATATTCAACCTGTGGAAAATGTGTTTTTTCTTTGGCTACCTCGAGCATTTTATGAGAAATATCAACACCTACAACAGAAGAAGCACCGTGTTCCATCGCATAAATACAGTGCCATCCATAGCCGCATCCTAAATCAAGCACACGCTTATCTTTAAAATCCGGCAGCAGCTTT
>JAFAEB010000442.1 GCA_023424235.1 Bacillota bacterium | reverse complement strand
CACAGTATATAATCCACCCCATTGTTTATATGTAAAAGGTGGATTGCCGAGTAAAGATGAGATTACAATCGCTGTGGTTGGTTCTAGAATATGTACGGATTATGGAAAGGAATTAGCTATTTATTTTGCAAGAGAACTTGCTCGTATGGGGATATGTATTGTTAGTGGACTGGCTTTAGGAGTAGATGGATATGCCCATAAAGGTGCCTTAGATGTAAATGGTAAAACTTATGGAATTTTAGGTTGTGGAATTGATACATGTTATCCTAAGGAAAACATTGAGTATTATATGGAAATGCAAGGTCTTGGAGGAGTTATTTCAGAATATGGACTAAATGTGTTACCAAGAGCTTATCATTTTCCTATGAGAAATCGTATTATAAGTGGTATGTCAGATGGTATTCTTGTTATTGAGGCTAAAGAAAAGAGTGGCTCTTTTATTACGGTTGATATGGGACTTGAGCAAGGAAAGCAAATTTATGCAGTTCCTGGTAGAATAAATGATGAACTTAGTAAAGGCTGTAATAATTTAATAAAAATGGGTGCAAAACTAGTTTCTAACGTTGACGATATCCTTGAAGATTTTTCAATCAATTATAAGAATTTACAGAAAGATAATAAAAAAAATGATAAATTGCTTGAAACCAAAGAAAAAATAGTGTATGCTAGTTTAAGTTTCCAAGGTAAACATATCAATGAAATAGCAATGGAAACCAATTTAAGTATGATGGAATTAACAGAAATATTATTTTCGTTAGAATTAAAGAATTATATTAAGCAAATTAGACATAATTATTATTCATATATTATTATATAAATTATATAATTTGATATAAGTGATACAAGGATGAAATGCAATTAATTCTTTCGTTATATTACTTAATATCATTTTAGTGTCAATCGGTACGTAATCGTATTTTTTATACAATGTTGAGCTTTAGGCAAGTTTAAGGCGTTTAATTGTATGAAATATTATATTAGGTAGAAAGACATTAGAATTAATTATGTAATTTGTGAGTTTATAAAGGTAAAGAAGATTAAGGGGAGAAGTAGTATGTCAAAAAATCTAGTCATAGTAGAATCACCTGCTAAAGCCAAGACGATAAAGAAGTTTCTAGGTAGTAATTATGAGGTGGTAGCATCCAATGGTCATGTGAGAGACTTACCTAAAAGTTCATTAGGAATTGATGTGGAGAACGATTACGAACCAAAATATATTACCATTCGAGGAAAAGGTGAATTACTAGCAAAGTTAAGAAAAGAAGTTAAAAAAGCGAATAAAGTATACCTTGCAACGGACCCTGACCGTGAAGGAGAAGCAATTTCTTGGCATCTATTACAAACTCTTAAGCTTGATGAGAGTAAAACCAGTCGTATTACATTTAATGAAATAACAAAGAATGCAGTTAAAAATTCAATAAAACAAGCTAGAGAAATAGATATGCATTTAGTAGATTCACAACAAACAAGAAGAATACTTGACCGTATGGTAGGTTACAAGATTAGTCCTCTTCTTTGGGCTAAGGTAAAACGTGGTTTAAGTGCAGGAAGAGTACAATCCGTTGCGCTAAGAATTATTGCAGACAGAGAAGATGAAATTAATGCTTTCGTACCAGAAGAATATTGGAATTTGGATGCTTTATTTAAAGTAGATAATACCACCATAACTGCTAAGTTTATGGGAAGTATGAAAGAAAAAATAACAATTGCTTCTGAGGATGAATTAAATAAAATATTAGACGATTTAAAGGATGCTAAATATAAGATATCAGAGGTAAAACGTGGAGAAAGACAAAGAAAATCTCCCTTACCTTTTACAACAAGTACACTACAGCAAGAGGCTGCTAAAGCTCTAAACTTTTCTACTTCAAAAACGATGCGTTTAGCACAGCAATTATATGAAGGTGTGGATGTGAAAGACCACGGAACAGTTGGTCTTATCACTTATTTGCGTACGGATTCTGTTCGTATTTCTGAAGAAGCAGACATCATGGCAAGAGAATTTATTAGCGAGCATTATGGTGAAAAATATGTTTCAGAGCAAGAAAAAGAAAAAGAGACAAGTAAAAAAGTACAGGATGCCCATGAAGCAATACGTCCGACCTATGTTACATTAACACCTGTAATTGTAAAAGAATCATTAAGTCGTGATCAGTTTCGCTTATATCAATTAATATGGAAACGTTTTGTGGCAAGTAGAATGCAAGCTGCACGTTACGAAACTGCCTCTGTTAAAATTGAGGCAAATGGCTATCGTTTTCAAGCATCAGCATCAAAACTTGTATTTGATGGTTTTATGTCTGTATATACATCAGATGAAGAAGAAAAACAGAATAATGTGATAGTTTCAAGCCTAAATGAAGAATCTGTATTAAGCTTCTTAGAGTTTAATCATTCACAACATTTTACACAAGCACCAGCTCATTATACAGAAGCTTCTTTAGTTAAGACATTAGAAGAATTAGGGATAGGAAGACCAAGTACCTATGCTCCTACAATTACTACAATCTTAGCTAGAAGATATGTAATAAAAGAAAATAAAAATATATATATTACTGAACTAGGTGAAGTAGTTAATAATATAATGAAACAAGCATTTACAAGTATAGTAGATGTTAATTTTACTGCTAATTTAGAATCTTTATTAGATCGAGTAGAAGATGGATCGGTACTATGGAAGACGGTAGTTCGTAATTTTTATCCAGATTTAGATGCTGCAGTAAATGATGCTGAAAAGAACTTAGAGCAGATTAAAATTGAAGATGAAAAGACAGACATTATATGTGAAGAATGCGGAAGAAATATGGTCATTAAGTATGGACCTCATGGTAAATTTTTAGCATGTCCAGGATTTCCTGAATGTAGAAATACCAAACCATACCTTGAAAAAGTAGGAGTACCATGTCCACATTGTGGTAAGGATGTTGTCATTCGAAAGACAAAAAAAGGACGTAAATATTTTGGTTGTGAGAATAATCCAGAATGTGAATTCATGTCATGGCAAAAACCATCCAACCAAAAGTGTCCAAAGTGCAATACTGTTCTTGTAGAAAAAGGTACAAATTTAGTATGTAATGATGAAAAATGTGGTTATATTGTATCGAATAATTAAAAAATAAGCTAAAATATAGAAATTTTACTTATTTTTTGTAGTAAAAATACGTATTTACTATTGTTTTTACGAAATATTTATGGTAAGATCAATTTACAAATTTATAACCTATTTGTTAAAGATTAGACATTTCATAGGCTGATTTAACAATGTATACTACATTCGTTGATAGCCACTTTTGTTTGAGAAGGTTAAGAGTAAAATAGGTGGGGGTACTGGGAGGAAGTTACATGAGTGTACAATTACTTGATAAGACAAGAAAGATTAACAAGCTTTTGCACAATAATAATTCTCACAAAGTAGTGTTCAATGATATATGTGAAGTGCTTAGTGAAATTTTAGAATCGAATATTCTTGTTATTAGTAAAAAGGGTAAAGTTTTAGGAGTTAAAAACAGACCTGATATTGATGAGATTAAAGAATTAATTAAAGATTCAGTAGGTGGTTACATTGATAATCTATTAAATGAAAGACTTCTAAATATTCTATCTACAAAGGAGAATGTTAATCTTGTCACATTAGGTTTCGAATTTGATAAAGACAATACTTATCAAGCGATCATTATACCTATTGACATTGCTGGTGAAAGATTAGGTACTCTATTCTTGTATAAATGTAGAAAACAATATGATATTGATGATATTATATTAAGTGAGTATGGAACAACAGTTGTCGGCCTTGAGATGATGAGATCCGTTAACGAAGAGAGTGCTGAAGAAAATAGAAAAGTTCAAATTGTAAAATCTGCTATTAGTACATTATCGTTTTCAGAATTAGAAGCTATCACACATATATTTGAAGAGTTAGTTGGTAATGAAGGAATATTAGTTGCTAGTAAGATTGCGGATCGAGTAGGAATTACTAGATCAGTAATCGTTAACGCTCTAAGAAAATTTGAAAGCGCTGGAGTAATTGAATCAAGATCCTCAGGTATGAAGGGGACATATATAAAAGTAATTAATGATGTTGTATTTGATGAACTTAAGAAGATGAAAAAGTAATAAGGATGTTACTTAACATATATAAAAGGATTTAACATATGTATTTTATGTTAAATCCTTTTATTTTTTAATATTTAATAAAATATATAATTTTATACTTATACTAATAATTCTGAATAATTATAAAGTTGTTTGTTAATGATAAAATATTACAATTTATGATATAATAGTACTAGTTTTTTAATTTCAACTTGTATTTTTGTCTAATTATGTTTATAATTATCCTAGCTATAAAACGCCACATTTTAGTGGCTTTGTAATACGAAAGGAGGTTTGTTATGATAGGATCCAATGCATTTAACTATATTAATATTTTAGATAAAGCGGCAGATGCAAGTTGGGTAAGAAATGAATTAATAAGTAATAATATTGCAAATGTTTCTACACCTAATTACAAGCGTAAAGATGTAGAATTTCAAACATTTTTAGCAGAGGAACTAAGAGGAAATGGCTCTCTTAAGGAAAAAGTTGCAAATGCTAATCTTAATGCACTAAATGCCTCTGTTTATACGGATCATTCTTCACTTAGCTATCGATTAGATGGCAACAATGTTGATATAGATACAGAGTCAGCCAAACTAGCAGAAAACCAAGTTAGGTATTATACATTACTAGATTCTATGACTCAAGAATTTAGTAGAATTAAAACAGTTTTACAAAACACGTAGGAGGTAATTTATGTCTGTTATGAGCGGAATGAATATTAGCGCTAGTGGTATGAGCGCTCAACGATTACGAATGGATATCATATCAAGTAATATAGCTAATGTTAATACGACAAGGGATGAAAATGGTGAGGTGTACAGACGTAAGACTGTTGTATTTGCAGAAAAGAATCAAAACTCATTTGAAAGTATCCTAAATAAGAAAACCGGAGCTTCTGTTGGTAGTGGAGTCAAAGTTACTCAGATAGTAGAAGATACAAAGACTGCTATGAATATGGTCTATGATCCCTCCCATCCAGATGCTGATGAAGAAGGGTACGTTACATATCCAAATGTAAATACAGTAACTGAGATGACAAATCTTATTGATGCAAGCCGTTCTTATGAAGCTAATGTAACTGCTTTTAATGCAACCAAAAACATGGCATTAAAAGGCTTAGAAGTTGGAAAGTAAGAGGGGTAAGATATGGATATTAAAGTATTAGATGGAATTTATAATATTAATTCTTATAAAAATAATAATACAGTAAATGAAAGTAATAAAACTGAATCATTTGAAAAATTGTTTCAATCTGCATTGAATATGGTAAATGAAACAAATAACTTAACAAATGCTGCACAGGAGGCGGAGATTTCCTATTCACTCGGATTGACGGATAGTATACATGATCTGCAAGTAGCTCAGCAAAAAGCAAATTTATCCTTACAATATACAGTAGCAGTAAGGAATAAGGTTTTGGAAGCCTATAAAGAAATTATGAATCTCCAATTCTAACAAGGTAATTAGAGGAGCAGTAACATGGTTGAAAAACTAAAGCAAATACCCATTTCGCTTTTAAATCAATGGAATAAATACTCAAGTAAAGTAAAGACGATTATAATAAGTGTCATTGCAATGGTTTTAATATCCTTGATTATTTTAGTAGCTATAATGAATAAGGTTAACTACAAAACTTTAATTGTGAACGAGACTACAAAAGATGCTAGTGCAGTTGCAGAGCTTCTTAAAACTGAAGGGATTACTTATGAGTTAGCAAATGATGGGCTAACGATTTTAGTAGATGAGAAGAAATATAATGATGCCCTTCTCCTAATCTATGGTAGTGATGTATCAACTACAGGTCTTACCTTAGACGATTTAATGAATAATAGTCTAAGTACAACCAATAGTGACAGAACTCTAAAGAATCATCTCTATATACAAACGGAAATTAGAAAAGCCTTATTATCTATGGAAGGTATTAAAGATGCGCAAGTTTCCTATGTACCTGTTGATAATACCTATACTGTATTATCGGATAAAA
Source organism: Bacillota bacterium (assembly GCA_023424235.1). Lineage (GTDB taxonomy): Bacteria > Bacillota > Clostridia > Lachnospirales > Lachnospiraceae > Anaerocolumna. The sequence goes on along the minus strand of JAFAEB010000442.1, from coordinate 2,072 downwards.
AAGATTATCCGGCAAGTGTTGCCCTTACAATTGATGAAAAATTTGATGTAAGTAAGGCAGAAGCAATTGCGGAATATGTTGCAGCAGCAATAGGAAATGAAACCACAGAGAAAATAAAAATAATCGACCATAATGGTAACCTTTTATTTGGTGGTAAGGAAGATTTGTATTCTGGAAGTGCAAATTCTGTTTTAGAATATCGTGAAAAACTTCAAAATACTTATAACAATAATATATACATTTTAATGATGAAATTGGGCTTTGATGACGTACAATCAATGTTTAATTGGTCATTAAATATGGACAAAGTTACTGAATTATATACAGAACAGATACCAGCAGAAGGACAAGAACAAGGTTTATATAAAAATTATTACTCTTATGAAGCGGAGAATTCGAATCAAAGTGCAGGAGGAACCCCTGGTACCGATTCTAATGATGAAACTACCTATCAGATAGAAGATGGAAATAATACAGGATCAAGTGTTTCTACTTTGCAAATCGAATATCTGCCAAGTGAAAGAGTAACAAATACTGAGTATGAAGTTGGAGCAGTAAATCCTTCTGAATCTTCAGGTGGTATTGTTGCTACAAAAGTTGTGACCTATAAAGAAGAGGATCTAGAATTACAAGGCCTATTAGAGGAAATGACTTTTGATGAATATGTATTAGCAAATAAAGATAGAAGACCAATACCAGTTGATGATGAAGTATTTAATTTAGTGTCCTTAGCTACTGGTGTTGCGAAAGAAAATATAGCTATCTTAGCATATGAACAACCAGTTTTTGTACCAAAAGTTGTGGAGTCAAGAGATATTACCTTCTATATATCCATACTTTTAGCAGTACTTATTATTGGTTTATTAATTTACTTAATCTTTAAGGCAACAGCTTCTGAAGAAGTGACAGAATTAGAACCTGAATTATCAGTTGAGCAATTACTAGCAACTACAAAAGAAAATCAAAGTCTTGATGATATTGATTTTAGTGAACGCTCCGAAACGAAGAGAATGATAGAAAAATTCGTTGATGAAAATCCAGAAGCAGTAGCACATTTACTTCGAAACTGGTTAAATGATGACTGGGGTTAATGTAGATTAAGGAGGATAGCATATGGCTAAGAATATGGAGATATCTGGGGTACAAAAAGCTGCTGTGCTATTAATTGCACTTGGCCCAGAAAAATCAGCCAGTATATTTAAGCATCTTAAAGAAGATGAAATTGAACAATTAACATTAGAAATAGCAAATACAAGAAGTGTATCACCTGCTACAAAAGAACAGGTTTTAGAAGAATTCTATGAAATTTGTTTAGCACAGCAATATATCGCTGAAGGTGGTATTGAATACGCAAAGCAGTTGCTTGAGAGAGCATTAGGTCAGGATAAGGCGAAGGATGTTATAGGTAAATTAACTGCATCCCTACAAGTTCGTCCATTTGAGTTTGTTCGTAAAACAGATGCGAGCCAGATGTTAAACTTTATACAAGATGAGCATCCACAAACCATTGCACTTATTTTATCCTACCTATCATCCAGTCAAGCATCCGCTATTATTTCTGCTCTACCACCAGATAAGCAAGCTGATGTTGCAAAACGTATCGCTCAAATGGATCGTACTTCACCAGATGTTATTAAAGAAGTAGAACGTGTGTTAGAGAGAAAGTTAGCATCATTAGTAAACCAAGATTACACAATTGTTGGTGGTGTAGATTCTATCGTAGCTATATTAAATACAGTTGATAGAGGTACAGAAAAACACATTATGGAAACGCTTGAAATTGAAGAACCAGAACTTGCAGATGAAATTAGAAGGAAAATGTTTGTATTCGAGGATATTCTTTCACTTGATGATAAATCCATACAAAGAGTACTTCGTGAAGTTGATAATAATGAACTTGCAGTCGCTCTTAAAGGTTCTAATGAAGAAGTACAGAATGTTATCTTTAACAACTTGTCTAAACGTTTAGCTACAATGATAAAAGAAGACATGGAATTTATGGGCCCTATTAGACTTAAAGACGTAGAAGAAGCACAGCAAAAAATTGTTAATATTATTAGAAAATTAGAAGA
>JAFAEB010000370.1 GCA_023424235.1 Bacillota bacterium | reverse complement strand
CTCCAACTTCAGGAAAAGGATATGCTATTGACTTAACGGATAAAATGAATGAACTAGGTGTTGGTAAAATAGCTTCTGTTATGGGCCGTTACTATGCTATGGACCGTGATAACAGATGGGAAAGAGTAGAAAAAGCCTACAATGCAATGGTTATGGGTGTAGGTGAAACTGCTACTGATGCAATTACAGCAATTGAGAATTCTTATAAGAATGATGTTAATGATGAATTCGTGTTACCAACTGTAGTATTAGAAGATGGTAAGCCATTAACTACAATTAAAGAAAATGATTCTATTATATTCTTTAACTTTAGGCCTGACCGTGCAAGAGAATTAACAAGAGCATTCTGTGATGATGCCTTTACTGGATTTGCAAGAGAAAAAGGAAGATTTAATCTTACTTATGTATGCTTCTCTGAATACGATATTACAATCGCTAATAAAATAGTTGCATTCCATAAAGTTTCAATTGATAATACATTTGGACAATTTTTAGCAGAGAATAATAAAACTCAACTAAGACTTGCTGAAACAGAAAAATATGCTCATGTAACCTTCTTCTTCAATGGAGGTGTTGAAGTTCCAAATGAAGGAGAATCAAGAATTTTAGTAAACTCTCCAAAAGTTGCAACTTACGACTTACAACCAGAAATGAGTGCTTTTGAAGTAGCAAATAACTTAGTAGATGCTATCAAATCCTTAAAATATGATGTAATTGTTGTTAACTTTGCAAATCCAGATATGGTTGGTCATACTGGAATTAAAGAAGCAGCGATTAAAGCAGTTGAAACTGTAGATGCTTGTGTTGGTATGGCTTACGATGCATTATTATCCGTTGATGGACAAATGTTCATTTGTGCTGACCATGGAAATGCAGAACAATTAGTTGATTATACAACAGGAGAACCATTTACAGCTCATACTACAAATGATGTACCTTTCTTATTAGTTAACTATGATAAGGATTATACTTTAAAAGCTGGTGGTTGCTTAGCAGATATCGCTCCTACTCTAATTGAAATGATGGGACTTACAAAACCTGTGGATATGACAGGCACATCTCTTTTAGTACGTAAATAAAACCTGATTTCATAAGAGGTATGTAAACTTGTACCAAAATAAATGTTGAAAAATTATATGTTCTATGGTAGAATTACCATTAGAGCTTTAGGAGGTGTGATGATGGATATTTTAAGAGCAATCGTAACAATCATTTATGTAATCGTATGTATCGCTTTAGTTGTTATAGTATTAATGCAGGAAGGTAAATCAGCAGGATTATCTGGTTCTATCAATGGTGTAGCAGATTCCTACTGGGGTAAGAATAAAGGACGTTCCATGGAAGGCGCGTTAGAAAAGATAACAAAAGCATTAGCTGTTGGTTTTCTACTTCTTTCTGTAGTACTTAATTTGATCTAATGAAAATATTGCTATTAAAACACTCTACATATTGTAGGGTGTTTTTTGATCCAAATAAAAATGCTGATATAAGTGATTAAGTCTAATTTAATGTATTAATTATAGGGTAATTATGGTATACTAAGTAATAAAGATAAAACAGGTTAAGCCTAAAGTTTGGAGGCGTTTATGAATAATATAATAATCGATGAAAAAAAGAAATTACTAAAAGAGTTTATAAGTAGTAGTACTTATAATCCAATGAAGTTTAAAGAGCTTGCGACTATCTTACAAGTTCCTAGAGATGAAAAGCAAGAATTGAGAGAGGTTTTAGAGTCACTAATTATTGATGGAGTTATTGAGATAGACAGTTCAGGTAAGTATAAACTATCCGATGGAAGTACGATTACAGGTACGTATCAAGGAACCCAAAGAGGCTTTGGCTTTGTAGTAACATCTAGTGAGGAAGAAGATATATTTATTCCAGAGAGTGGGACGAAAGGTGCACTACACGGCGATAAAGTCATAGTTGCTATAAAGAAAGATAGAACAGGGAAAAGGCGTGAAGGTGAAATTGTACGAGTAGTTGAACGTGCAAATGAAACTGTAGTTGGAACCTTTGAAAAGAGTAAAAATTTTGGTTTTGTAATTGCAGACAATCAAAAGTTTGGTAAGGACATATTTATTCCAAAGGAATTTACGAAAGGTGCTGTAAATGGCCATAAAGTAGTAGTTAAACTAACGGATTATGGTAGTGCTGATAAGAATCCAGAAGGTAAGATAATTCAAATCTTAGGTCATATTAATGATCCTGGAGTTGATATTATGTCTGTTATTATGTCATATAATTTACCAATGGAATTTCCACCTGAAGTAATGAGACAATTAAATACCATTCCAGAGGAAGTTAGCAGTGAAGATATTGCAGGAAGAAAGGATATTAGAAATCTAGTTACAGTTACCATAGACGGTGAAGATGCTAAGGATCTAGACGATGCTATCACAATTAGCAAGGAAAACGGTATTTATAAACTAGGTGTGCATATAGCAGACGTAACGAACTATGTCACAGAAGGATCACCTCTTGATAAAGAAGCATTAAAGAGGGGAACTAGTGTATATTTAGTAGATCGTGTAATTCCTATGCTTCCACATAAATTATCAAATGGAATCTGTTCACTTAATGCATCAGTAGATCGACTTGCATTAAGCTGCTTTATGGATATTGATGAAAAAGGGAATGTAATTGGACATGAAGTCGCAGAAACTGTAATTAATGTTAATCGAAGGATGTCTTATACCAGTGTAAAGAAAATACTAGAAGATCATGATGAAGATGAGAGAAAAGAATATGAAGAACTAATTCCTATGTTTGAGTTAATGCTTGAACTAGCAGATTTATTAAGAGAGCGTAGAAGAAAACGTGGTTCCATTGATTTCGATTTTCCTGAAAGTAAAATTTATTTAGATAAAGAAGGCCATCCAATTGATATTAAACCATATGAAAGAAATAAAGCGACTAAGATTATAGAAGACTTTATGCTTATTGCAAATGAAACAATTGCAGAAGACTTTTTCTGGCAAGAGTTACCTTTTGTATATCGTAGTCATGAAAATCCTGATTCAGAGAAAATTAAATTATTAGGTATATTCATTAATAATTTCGGTTATAGCATACGTATTACTCAAGATGAAATTCATCCGAAAGAATTGCAAAAATTACTACTAAAAATAGATGGTACACCAGAGGAAGCATTAATAAGTCGACTAACACTTCGTTCTATGAAAAGAGCAAATTATACTACGACAAGTGATGGACATTTTGGTTTAGCCACCAAATACTATTGTCATTTCACATCACCAATAAGAAGATATCCAGATTTACAGATACATCGAATTATTAAAGAAAATCTTAGGGGGAAAATGAGTGAAAAGAGAATCACTCACTATAATAAGATTTTAAATGATGTAGCAAGGCAATCAAGTATAACAGAACGTAGAGCTGATGATGCAGAACGTGATGTTGAGAAGCTTAAAAAAGTAGAGTATATGAGTAATTTTATTGGCGAAACTTTCTGGGGTGTTATATCAGGAGTAACCAATTGGGGGCTATATGTAGAATTACCTAATACGGTTGAAGGCATGGTTCGTGTATCCGATATGATGAATGATTACTTTATTTATGATGAAGAGCATTATATGTTAATAGGTGAGCATACACGAAAGAGCTATAAGCTTGGTGAGAAAATTTTAGTAGAAGTAATATCTACTGATAAATTATTAAAGACAATCGATTTTGCTTTAGTTAGTAAAGCAGATGACATGAAAGAGGATGAGATGCAATAAAGAACATTTCCCTTAGTAAGAGATTATTAAAAGATGGGAGCTAAGTATGAGCAAAGATAGTTATAAGTTGATTGCTAATAATAAAAAAGCAAGATTTGATTACTTCATAGAAGAAACCTTTGAGACTGGTATTGTATTACATGGTACAGAAGTTAAATCAATACGAATGGGAAGATGTAGTATTAAAGAATCCTTTATTCGTGTAGAAAACGGTGAAGTCTTTGTATATAACATGCACATAAGTCCTTATGAAAAAGGTAATATATTCAATAAAGATCCGTTAAGAGTGAAAAAACTCTTACTTCATAATTATGAAATTAATAAGATTATGGGAAAAGTTGCTCAAAAAGGATATACAATAGTACCTCTAACCATTTATTTGAAAGGAAGCTTAGTAAAGGTTGAAATTGGTCTTGCAAGAGGTAAAAAGCTATATGATAAGAGAGAAGATATAGCGAAAAAAGATCAGAGAAGAGAAGCGGAAAAGGATTTTAAGATAAAAAATATTTAATATGAACCATTAAAATAGGAGCTTTTCTCCATAGAATTAACCTATGAAGAAAAGCTCCTTATTTTAAACGGTTCGTATATTATATTAACGATGGCATCCTGAGATAACCAAAGATTGAGCAGCTCTTACAAAAACAATTTCACGGTTTTTATTTAATAATCTATCTATTGGACTTCCACAGCATCTTACAAATAGAGCTGTTTCTGTGCATCCGCCATTGTCATCTGAAAAAGCACGAATACCATCAAGCTGGTTATTGCATTCATTACCGAAGTTTACACATTTTTTTTCTCCGCAGCGTAAACAAAATTCTTCAACGTTATAAACACAACCTGGTCTGTCGCCGCATCTAACAGTTAAAATAACTTTAAGATTTAAACCAGTGTTGTTAATGAATTCCTTGGTTCCATTCATAAATAATCCCTCCAATTTATATGATAGTATATAATATGTCGTATTATGTTGAATGTGATAGAAATTCATAAAAATATTTATTTTATTTAATCTTATTTAAGATGTTTTTTACCAACTATTTATTTCTATAAAAGGTATTAATAATTCCAGACCAGAGATAATCGGAAAGACTATTGGATAAATAAGCAATTAAGTCAAACTGACCTATATCTGTAACATAATCCTTATCTAAGCGTTTATTTGCTTCGTGTATATTTAGATCAATTAAGTTACTAAAAATCTGATATAAATCATCCTTATTGTACTCTTTATTAATAGTAGACAGATAGTTTGCAAATTCCATAGCATTAAGCTTCCATTTATCAATTATATCTTTGGACAGTTCCATTTCCTTGGTTAGTAAACTGTCAATATACGATAAATTGTATGAAATATCTTGCCGGAGAAAGTTTTCTATTTGCTGTTTCGCTGTGCTACCATAATATAGGTTAAATAAATTAGAAATAGCAATAGCAGATTCATAAATCCGATTTGATAGTATTACGATATCGTCTAACCCTGCAAACCTGCTAACAAGATAAAATCGTGTCCATATGAATTTTTCTATCCAAAGTAAGCGTAAGGTATTTCTTAAATCTTCATTTGAGTAGTAGTTGTTTGTTGTAGTCATGGTTTTAATTGGCATACCACTCCAGGCAATCAGAATAATCTTATAATAGGATATGATATTGCCTATAAAATGTACGAAAGTTTATAGATGAATCAAGTAGAGTTTTGATACTATGTTACCCTAAAAGCAGTAGAATTTACTTAGAACTTACAATATATTCGTATCTTTTTGTCATCAACTGCATATAATAATATAATGATTTAATTTTAAGATTCTAGTTAGGAGTGATTATATGACATATGATGAATATAAAAAGATAATAAGTGATGCTTTAGCTGAATATTGCAATAGAGGTGGATCGATATTAAATGTAGCATTGAATTCAACCAATAAAGAATACATATACGAATTTGATGAAGGATTGCCGGAAGATACAAAGCTTAAATTAGTGGATAGAGCTCATCAGGCAATGAGAAGAAGTGAAGATTTACCTAAGGGGATTCGGCTGATTCGTGTGGATATAAAATAAATTAAATATTCTATATTAAATTAAAAATTGTAAATATCAGACAAATTTTCTAGTAAACTACTATAAATTATGTTTATATATTTACAATTTGGACACAATTTAGACACATTTAAAGGTTATACTCTTATTGTAACGAAAAATCGTCTGAAAAACTTATGTGTAATACCTTATTAAATTAAGGGGTTGTACTGGTTTCGACGGGGGTTTTGAAGTTGTAATAGCCATTCGCGGACTAGGACCGCGTCATCAACTTAGAAATTAAATTTAAACGCAGACGAAAATTTAGCGTACGCTGCCTAGTGGCAGCTGTCGACCTTAAGCAACTTGCGGCTTAAGACCTCGGCATCAAATTAGCAAGGCACTTTGTCTTCAAAGCTTTGAGAAGATAAAAGAACTTATGAAGCTACTAAAGTCAAAAGCCTGTCAATTGGCGTTTGATAGAGGGAATGTCAAATAATTGACTGTAATGGGAGAAGTT
>JAFAEB010000357.1 GCA_023424235.1 Bacillota bacterium | reverse complement strand
GATGAAGATGGTGTGGAATCACCGCTAACATAATCAACAACACTTGACTTTAAATTATTCATTTTTCTATTGCTTACTTTATCCTTTTTACTCTTCATATTATTATTGGAATTTTTAGATTCCGATTTTTGATTTTCCAAATGATCACCTCCAAGTATTTTGACATATTGTGTGTAGAACTGTAGTAAATATACAGATTAATGAGGTGAATGAAGTGATTTTTTTATTTCCATATTTTAGAAAACAACAATAATTCTAAGGGCTGTTTATGTCCTACATCAACTGGCTCACTAATACTATCTACAACGAGAGTCCAATGTAATCAAACAAGTCTGCAATCTGAAAGTTACTTAATGCAGCTATATCTAATTTAATCATTAATAATAATGACATAATAGAACATCCTCTTCAGAATCCTATTATAATACGCTCAAAACTTATTTTTAATATCAATAATATTATCTAACATTGCCTATATTTTTATATTCATCTTTATTACAATATGATATGATTATAATAAGGGTACAAACAGTAAACTTAGTTAAAGTTCTATGTACATTGTACGCAGGACAAGCAAAACAATTATTAATACATTTATATAAAAAGAACACAATGTGGAACTATTTCGGAGGTAATAAATGAACATATATATTGGAACCTATACACACAACAACAGTGAAGGTATTTATAAGATAGGCTTGGAGGAAAACATAAATAATTCAGTTGCTGAATTAGTAGCTGTACAAGAATCTCCATCCTATTTTTATATTAACACGGACAAATCACGTTTATATGCCGTTTCAGAAACCATAGCCGGTAAGAATGGTGAGCTATGTGCTTATCAGATTGAACATGATAAGTTACATCGAATTAATAAGGTAATTGCTCCATGTGGAGGGCTGGTTCACTTAACACTAGATAAAGAGGAACATTTCTTATTCGCTGTTAGTTATTCAGATGCAGCTGTTCTTATGTATCGTTTAGATAAGGATGGGAGTATTTCGGAATTATGTAGTGATATAAGACATATTGGAAGAGGTTATAATTCAATTAGGCAAGATAAGGCTTATGCCCATTCTGTTTATCTAACACCAGATGAGAAATTTCTATGTGTATGTGACTTAGGGATTGATATGATGGCAGTTTATGAAGTCGATTATAAAGATGGTAAGTTAATAAAACGTGAAGATTTAAACGTTGAACTTCCACCTGGATGTGGGCCTAGACATATGGCATTTCATCCGAATGGAAAATATGCATATGTACTAACTGAGTTAAGTTCAGAAATCTATATCTTAGAATATGATATGGATTCGGGTTTTAATATCCTTACATGGGAATCTTCCTTAATGCATTCAAAAATCCAATCTTTTGCTGCTGCCATTCGAATTACAGAGGATGGTAAGTTCCTATACACCTCGAATCGTGGTGAAGATAGTATTTCAATATTTAAAGTAAATGAAGATGGTACCATAAATCTTCGCTACATTGTAAGTTCGAAGGGGAAACATCCAAGAGACTTTATTTTATGTAGCAATGATAAGTTTTTACTCTGTGCGAATAAAGATAGTGATAATATTACTATCTATAGTAGAGATAGTATAACTGGTATGTTAACCTTTGTAGAAGAAATTAAAGGTATCAGCATGCCCGTATGTTTGTTAACAGAAGAGTAGTATAATAAAAGAAGGCAAGCATTAAGAGTTCTATTCCCAAATATTTTTATCAGATAGATTAAACTTTAATAAGGAGGTCCTGTGCCCATGAATTTTCCAGTACGGTATTCACAGTTAGATCCTAGAGAACTTAGAGTTGAACTAATGAAAAGATATGGTTTTAATGATAATTTAAGTTGTAATTTATTCGATTCTGGACTAAATGATATTTATATTGTTAAGTTAGATTCTTATCTTTATTACTTAAGAATTTCACTAACAGCAGTTCATGAAAAACATGATTACGAAGAAGAAATATCTATTATAAATACCTTATGCCAGAACGATATACCTGCTGTAGTTCCAATTAAGTGTAAGGATGGACAATATATTTGGGATATTAATGCCCCGGAAGGCAAGCGATTTGCTGTGCTTTTTGAAGAAGCAAAGAATCAACCATCTGATAACCATGAAAAGAAATGTTATAATCTTGGTAAATCACTTGCTAAATTACATATGGTAGCAGATTCCAATAATTTTAAGGTTAGTAGAGAGCCAATTGATTTAAATCAATTAGCTATAAAACCATTGGGATTGATAAGTCCTTATTTGAAGCACCGAAAAGAGGATTATGATTTTATTCAAAAAGCTAGCGAGCAAATATCTACTTATATTGAGAAAAACTTAAGTTTTGAAAAACCTTATTATGGTTACTGTCATGGTGATATCCATAATGGAAATGTGTTTTTTAACGGGGATAATCCAACCATATTTGATTTTGATTGTATGGGCTACGGTTGGAGAGCGTATGACATATGTGTATACGCATGGAACGAAACAGCTGGTTGCGAAGATTATATCGATAAAGAACCATGGAAAGCTTTCTTAGAAGGTTATAATAGTATACGTAAACTAAGTGACATCGAACTAGTATCCATTAATGCCTTTGCTGCTTTACGTGAACTATGGTTAATGGGTCTACATGCTAGAGTAGTTGAACAAAATGCAGGATGTAGTTGGTATAATGATAGCTACTTTGATTTTAGAATGAAGCAGTTCAAACTATGGTATCATCGGTTTGACAAGAAAAAGGAATTAAGCTAATAGTTAATTAGCTATCCTTTTAATGGAGGTAAGAAAATGGAAATCTGGGATGCTTATTATGAGGATGGTACACTTGCAGGATTTGAATTAATTCGTGGTCAACAGATACCAGATGGATTATATCATCTAGTAAGTGAAGTACTTGTAAGACATATAGATGGTTCCTATTTATTAATGCAACGAGATCATAATAAACCAAACTATCCAGGGCTATATGAAGCTAGTGCAAGTGGGAGCTCACTAAAAGGTGAATCTGCTCTTTGTGCGGCTATTAGAGAGCTAAAAGAAGAAACAGGTATCACTGCAAATAAACTTGAACAAATTTATCATTATATAGGTATGGATACAATATACATAGGATATTTATGTAATACTGATTGTGATAAGCATTCAATTACATTACAGGATGGAGAGACGATATCTTATCTTTGGTTAGAAGAAGAGGAATTTCTAAAGTTTGTTGATAGCGAAAAGTATGTACATACTCATAGAAAAAGACTTGATGGACACCTTAACAGCATTCAAAATCTTTAATAGTTTAAGACATGCAAATTAAGTATTGAGCAAAAAATGGTTCTGAGCTTTGTATTAATTGGAGTTATTGTATGTCTCCTTCTAAGCAGTATGGGGTATATAACAGCAAGTAATTTAAGCATAGATACTACTAGTAGATATCTATGCTTAATCTTCATTTATGTTTATGTTTAGTACCTTAATTGTTATTATTAGGATTTGTTTTACACAGTATCATCGTTATTACTGTTATTATTTTCTTCTATATCATATGAAATATTAAGATTAGAATCAACATTTGGTATATTTCTAAATTTCCTATATAAAACCATGAATTTGCTCCATCCATACAGAACAATAAATGCAACCACAAAGCTACCTATAATGCTACCAATAAAATAAAACCAGACAACTTTAACACCTCGATATGAAACATAGGATAAATATGAAAATATACATAATGCTAAAGATAATACAATGACTTTAATGTCTTTAGGTATTTTTTTTACAATAATAATTTCTTTCGTGACTTCGATTATAACGCTTACGATTGTAGCAATTAATCCGATCACAAGTAATATAAGAGCTAAAAATTGAGCTAGATGTTCCATAAATTACCTCTGCATTTGCTGGTACCATATACATTATCCTTCATATGAATTTAGTTTCTAACATAATTGAACAAGCATATTAGTTCACACACCAAGTTATCTAACTAATATTAGTATATTATATTGCTTATATGATGTTACTTAACAATGTATTATTATCTAAGATTATACGAATGTCTAGCGAAATATATAGTATACGATCCATGAGTAATAAGTAGAGATATCAATTATAATTATAAAGATATCATATTGTATATTTTGACACTCTTTTCTGCAGCAATATGATATCATTATAGTAGAGGATACTAGTATCGCTATAATAGAGACAGTTAGATCGAAAGGAGAGGTTTCGCTATGGAATATAAGAAAGACTCTAATGATTTAGTGAAAGTCGATGATAAGAATGTCTTTAATGGTATAGAGGAAGTGGAGGATAAAATGAAAATAGCAATATCAAAGAATCATAAAAAGACATTTTATAACTATAAAAAATGGTTCCTGCTCCTTACTTTCACTATAATAATAATTGTAGTTGCCAGGTTAATTGTATTGCAAAATTGGTTATCATTTGGAGGAAAAGGAACTATTCCAGGTCACGGCGATAGTAGTATTTTTATGTCATATGCAGGACCCGTGTTCCCATTGACTTTAAGCACCGTGAATAGCGAAATAATTGCTTCGCGTAATATCGTTTATGATTTTTCTCTACCCAATGTGGACAATGTTGGAATTAGGGGGACTAATGTGAAGGACAACTATACACTTAACAATTCTTTAAATGAAGATAAAACTATTAAGGCTATTTACCCGTTTGCAGCTAGTTTTAAGGATTTTGAGAAAGAGATACCTATCATTACCGTAAACGGTATGAATGTTCCATATGCATTCTATGCTGGTAGTTACTCAGGTGGATTTACTGGTGTTTATGGTAACGACACATTAGAGGGCAGTATGAATATCTTACAACTAAACAGTTGGAAAGGTTACAAGACACTATTAGAAGACGGTAGTTATAAAAGCAGTGCATTTACTCCATACCCTGTGTTATCTCAGAAGGTAACTGTATATACCTTTACAGACTTTATTGCACCCAGCGAATACGATGCTGCCACACAAGGAATATCCTTTACCATAGACCCAAATAAAACAACTATAATGCAGTATGGCTTTAATGGCAGTGAATATAAAGAAGATGGTTTTAGAAGATATAGTTATTTTGTACCAAATCAAGTACGGAGTATGAATGACACTAAAATGCTGATTGTGATAGGTGATGATATAAGGAATTATACTTTACAAGGATATAAAAATGGTGCTTGTGAAAAAGGCAATGAACTTGATGGTGTATCGGTTAATATTACGCGAAAAGAACGAGTTCTATCCGATGTTATCGATGAACTGGTCACTGATTTTTTTGCTCAATACGACAATGGAGGTTCTCTTATAGTGCCAAAGAATATGTTTCTTGGTGCAGTCTCTGAATTAATGTACCAATATGGTATACTATCCCAGTCCGTTCGTGAACGATATCAAGATGGTAGACTAGAAGATATTTTCTTAGAAACGAATACTCTTAATCGGGTATTATACTTAGAATTTGAGGTAGCAATTCCTGCAGGTGAAAGCGTTTTAATCACATGTGACATGGATAAAAAAGCAAGCTATGATTTTTATTGTACAGATTCAAAGGACCAAGGTGTTTATGGTTATGATATGGTAACTCAACTTGGAAGTAACCTACATTTTGATGTTCTAGAAGCTGAAATAATACCTATAGATCAAATTGAAATTGTTCGTCAAAATTTTGGATTTAACTTACCACTTGGAATAACAAAGGTTACACTTGATCCAATGGAAGAGCATTACTATATGGACCTTAGAACGACTAGTTCTAAAATACAAGAATAAAGAGATAATTAATAACTTATTATGATAATAGTAGATAAATTGTAAGAAGAGATTTTACGAAAGAAGTGAATGATGAAGAATCGAACTTGTGTTCATTTGTGTAATATGGTATAATTTGGTTTAGCAGTTGTTTAGCTGCTGGCAATCGTGTATGGGGTGGTTGACCTTCATTCTACATAGAATGGAGGTGATGCTTATGAAGAATAAATTCGACTTCAAAGATTTAATGGAATTTGGAATGTTCATCATAGCTCTACTGACATTTATATACTTAATATGTCAATAACGTAAAAAACCTTCCCGATACTTTGCCAAGTCTTGGAAGGTTTTTTTTACCAAACTTAGGTCAACCACTCTGTGGCGATTGCCTTATATATTATAATTATAACAGATTACCATTATATTGCAAGGTGTTTTCTTCTATTTCAAAGATAAGACAGGAGGTTTCCTACGTGAATGAACTATATATTGTTAATTACTGTAATCCTAACTGTATTCCACTTAACAGTATTACTCGGTTAACAGAAGATGAAGCTTATAAAAAAGCAAAAGAACTATCTGATAACTATAATGGTACATCATTTGGTCGCTTTTCAGACTTTATAAATTATTATCCGAAAAGAATTCAAACGGAAGAATGGTTATATGATTCCTTTACAAAACTAGGTGGTAAACCTGAAACAAAACATCCTTTATATTTCGTACTGCAAGGAAGTGATTTTTTAGATAACTGGTTTGAAAAAGGTACAATAACAAGATTATTATTAGAAGAAATTAGTGCAAAACATATAAGCTTTACCTTAGGGGATAGTATGGCCAAATTCAATAAGCCAGAACGAAAGGATCTATTTCTTAAAGAAACTTTATATAAATATATAAAGCAGTTTAATGGCGATGTTAGTGTATTCCTAAATAGTATAAAGGAGCAGTATACATACATAGAAGTACAGCTTTGGAGTGATAGGTATTTGATATAAATATTAGGGTGGTGAAAGTGTGGAGAATGTTCATTATAACAATAATGATATTAAGAGAAAGCTAAGGAAACTAAAAAAACTTGAAATCAAAATTAAAACTTCAGAAGTAGGTTTATACACTCAAAAATATTCTCTTAACGAACATGAACATAACCAACTTATTTGGAATAGATACTTTGACTTAAAAGAATCATCATCAAAAAAAGTAAAATATACTATTGACATGTTATCGAGAATGTCTAATGAGGAATTAAGAGCGGTTATTAATGATTATTTATTTTATGTCTATTCATACTATAAAAGTGATAATAACTTAAATGTACATTTCATTGATGAAGAGATTCTAACCCAGCTAGAATTACCACTTTATGCTGATACCACTGATATTAAGAGAAAATTTAGAGAGCTAGCGAAAGAATACCATCCTGATAATGGTGGAGACAGTAAAAAGTTTATAGAATTACTAGAAAAATACAAGAACTTTAAAGATTAAATTCTATAGGTAATATAGGAGATTATTTTAAATATAAAAGGGAGTAATATTAATAATGAATTATAAGTATGCAAAAGATGATAACTATGAGGATTTTTCAAGTGGAAGAGTGTTATATCATTTAGGTGGAGAACCCACATTTCCTGTACGGTTATCATTGGAAATATATGAACGCTGTTTACATTATTCTAAGAAGAAAACAGATATCACACTATATGACTGCTGCTGTGGTGGTGCCTATATGCTAACCATCTTAGGTTTATTAAAACGTAGCACTATTTCAACAATATATGGTAGCGATATAAATCAGAGTAGTTTACAGCTGGCGAAGGATAACTTAAGTCTATTAACTAAGTCAGGAATGAACAAAAGAAGAGGTGAGATAGAAGAACTGTTCCATAAATATAGTAAACCCTCTCATCAAGAAGCATTATATAGCATAAATAGACTTGAAACATTATTAAAAGATGATATCAAAACATTCGTATTTAATCAAAGTATTCTCGAGTCTTGTGAACTTCCATTTCATCCAGATATCATCATTACCGATGTTCCATATGGTAATCTTGTTGAATGGGGTGAGGGAAATGGTGGAATTAACCAAATGATGTGTGTGCTAAGTGAATTTTGTAATAGTGAAACAATTATCTGCATTTGTATGGACAAAAAGCAGAAAATACAGACTGACCTGTTTGATCGACTTGAAAGGCAACTTATTGGTAAAAGAAAGTTTGAAATATACAGAAAAAAATATTCGTTCTAATATAAAGCAAATATCAACTGATTAATGGAGGATATTATATGATTGGAATCTGCCCTAAATGCGGTAATCATGAGTGGAATAAACAAGTATCAGAAAATAAAAAATTTATCGAATGTCAGCAATGTAATCATAAGTGGAAATTTAAATCCATGCCTCTTTTTATATTAACTGGCTGTAGTGGTGTAGGAAAAACAACGACTGGTCAGGAATTAATTAAACGTGATAACAATTTTATTGTGTTGGATGCTGATTTCTTATACAATATTATGCCACATGAAACGGATGAAGATTATAAAAATTGGGTAGAGCAAATCATGTCCTTGTCAAAGAATATTATGCAAGGTGGAAAACCATTATTATGGACAATGGCTGGAGCCCTAGAGTATTTTGAAACTACTTATAATAGAAGATTCTTCACAGATGTACATTTCTTGGCTTTAGTTTGTAGTACTGATGCTTTAGAAAAAAGAATGCGTGAAGGCAGACACATAACGGATTCAAACTGGATAAATAGTTCAATTGACTATAATAGCTGGTTTAAAGAACAAGGTATTATATCAAATAAGAAGGTGGATACCTATGATATTACTGATAAAAGCGTTGCTGAAGTCGCTGATTATGTAGCACAGTGGGTTGAATCTAGGCTACTTCCACAAAGCGAAAGCGGTTATATAAATAAGATGAAATAAGTAGGTACTTGTAAAATTGGGAGGTTCATATATTTTTTAAGATTCAACTTCGTATCAATAACCGGAGTACTTTTAATAAATTGGTTAACTATAGTGAGAACATTCGCAATGCAATCATAAATGCCCATCCGTGTAAATCGTGCCCTAACAGCGAAGGTGCATTCACAGGCCATGGTGTCATTATTGTAGTAACAATGTATATTTTATTAGAGGTAGCTAGAAAAATAAAGTTAAAATAAAAGAGGTAGATATGTTAGAAAAAGTATCAGATAGAATTTATTATTATATGAACAGTGATGAGACCGATAGACCTGCTTTAGGGCTAGTATGTGGAGATGATTGTAGTCTAATTATTGACGCAGGAAATTCTCCTAAACATGCACGTGAGTTTAAGAAAGAAATTGAATTACTCGATTTGCCACCTGTAAAATATTTAGTTGTAACACACCATCACTGGGATCACACATTTGGTTTAAATGAATGGGATGTTGTTACAATAGCAAATCAAACTACATATAATTATTTAAAAACTTATTGTGACTTGAATTATGACCCTAATTCTTTAGAAGAGGCAAAGAATAATAAAATATTTAAAGATTCATCAATAAAAGCATTACAAGCAGAAATTGATCAACTAGAAACATTTCATCCAATAAACTGTACACTTTCATTTAGTGGTGAGATAAGAATTGATCTAGGTGGAATAAATTGCTACTTAAGGGAAATAGAGAGTCCCCATTCAAATGACTCAACAATTATTTATGTTCCAGAAGAAAAAGTATTATTCTTAGGTGATTGCAATTATGGTTATACTAGTCAAGGATATAATTATTATAATAAAGATTTAATGAATATAAATATCAAAACTCTTGAGGAGTATGATGCAAAATATTATCTTTGTTCCCATGAATCCATCTGTACAAAAGAAGAAATGATAGGGTATTGGGAGCAATTACGAATGGGTTCTAAAATTACTGATACATGTAATAATATTGATGAAGCAATCAGTGAGTTTAGGAGGGTATATAATAAGGAACCAAATAGTGAGGACATCTTTTTTATTAGGAGTTTCGGAGTAGGTGAAGGTTGGGGACGTGATATTGACTTAAAACCAGAGGTTTTTTAAGCTATCATGTATTTTTACATAATATATCTACTTTCAGATAATGGGGTACTACATTTTAGATTAAATAATGATTGATAAGTATTTTTATAAGTACTTTTTATAAGTACTTTTTTGCAGAAGCAAAAGAAATCGACAGGAAGAATGAAACAATACAACTCACAAGGTTAAATATATAAATGATAATTACCATAAAGGACGGTAAAATATGTATTATCAAACTATGCTGAATGATTTTATTACTATGAGTAAAAATATATTGCAGAGCAATTTAACAGGGATTTATTTGCATGGTTCTATGGCAATGAACTGCTTTAATCCTGATAAAAGTGATATTGACTTAATCATAGTAATTGAACACGTTATAAGTGATATTCAAAAAATGGATTTTATGAAACAAGTCGTAATTCTGAATGAGAAGGTTACTAAAAAAGGGTTAGAATTAAGTATCGTAAAGAGAGAATATTGTATGCCTTTTGTATATCCTACTCCTTTTGAATTGCACTTTTCTTCAAGGCATCTTACTTGGTTTATAGATAACCCAGTCAATTACATCGAAAATATGAAAGGCGAAGATAAAGACTTAGCAGCCCATTTCACAATTATTAATCAATATGGAGTTGTACTCTATGGTGAGCAAATCAATAACGTATTCGATGAAGTTCCGAAAAAAGATTACATCGATAGCATATGGTTTGATGTAGAAAGTGCAAGAGAAGACATTCTAGAACAACCTATGTATATCGTTCTTAATTTATGTAGGGTACTGGCATTTTTAAAAGAAGATTTGTATCTGTCAAAGCAAAAGGGTGGTGAATGGGGGCTTGCCCATATATCAAACCGATATTTTCCTATTATTTCACAAGCATTAAACTGCTATAAATCGAATCAGAATATGCAAATAGACATAGAACTTGCTAAGGAATTTGTTGATGAGATGCTAACTACTATTAGGTTTGAAATGGATCTACTAGAAGAGTAGAAGAATTGATTATATAAATATGATTAGATTGATTATATGAATTTCATTGTTTGATGCTATCTGTATTTCGATCATGTACTGTAGAACTAATTTTTCATAGTATTACAGATTAAATTATCAAAGAAGTATCTTTAAATTATGTACTTTATAAAAAAAGAGAGCTACCATGGTATATAGTAGCTCTTTTTATAGATGAATTATTCTGCTGAAACGTTAACAGCTTGCATTCCACGATCACCACGTGTTAATTCAAAGCTAACTCTTTGTCCTTCAGCTAATGTTTTGAAACCAT
>JAFAEB010000161.1 GCA_023424235.1 Bacillota bacterium | reverse complement strand
CCCGTACCCTCCATCAAGTGCAAATATATGATATTCATTCCATAAGGGTAAATAAAAATCACCTAAAACAGACTCCATGGAAGTTTTCATTGTACGAGCAGCTAATATTTTAAACCCTTGAACTCTTGCTGCTTCTATGGTGGTCATAATGATGGATAATATCAAAAGTAAAATAAGACTTAACGTTACAGTAATCACACCTTCTTTATAATATCTTTTCATCCTCAATACCAGTTAATTAATAAGATTTGTCTTTGTATCAATGGTATTAAAAATTTTTTGTACCAATGCTTCAATATTACTTTTAAATATGATAACAAGACCAATCAAAATTACTAAAATAAGAATAATTTCTACTACTCCGATTCCATCTTCTTCTTGTAAAAACGATTTGATTAATTTCATATATTTCTCCTTCTATTTATATAATCTATTGGTTATTTATAAACGTTCGTGATGCTAATTAGGCTACTATTTATACAGATATTGTTGTAAATGCTGGAACAATAATAATTAACAGTACTATAAATAACATTATCATCATAGGAAGCAATAATTTTGTTCCTGCTTCCTCTCCTAATTTTTTTGCTAATTCTTTTCTTTCGATAAAAGCATCCGCCACTTCTAACTCCAGTTGTGCTAATAAGGTAGCTGTACCGATTGTAGCATTTTGAGCTAATAGGGAGCTAAACTTTAGGAAGGGAAGTAGTTTTAGTCTCCTACCAAAGCTTTCATAGGCTATTACTTCAGATCTACCAAGTGTTAACTCCTTATGTGTAAGTAACATTTCTTCATATAAATATCGTTTTCTCTTGTTGGAGTTTATGTATTCCTGGACTATCTTTGTCCATGCACTGGATAAAGACATTCCAGCACCAACATATAGAGTAAATTTGTGTACCATTTCAGGATAATCTAGTAGAAGCTGTTCCTTTCGTTTCTCCACCTTATGTTCTAGATCCTTATCCATTGCTATATATACTAAGAATGAGCTTAGAATACCCAGGATTAATAGTACACTCGTGGATGAATTTATATTTTCTCTC
The DNA here is from genome assembly GCA_023424235.1 of Bacillota bacterium. GTDB lineage: Bacteria > Bacillota > Clostridia > Lachnospirales > Lachnospiraceae > Anaerocolumna. The sequence goes on along the minus strand of JAFAEB010000161.1, from coordinate 3,614 downwards.
CAAACTAGTTCATACTCCTTAAGTTTATCAGGAAGTAATATTTGCTCTTTGGATCTAGAAGAAAGTATAGCCTCTTCGACGGATTTTATCAGATCCATTCGATCTTGCTCCTCTTTTTTATATGTTTTAGGATAGAGATTTACAAAACTTATATACTCTACCTTATGTTCTTTATATGAGATGGTTGCTGTTAGCTCAACAAGTTCACTTTCTAATAATTCATTGTTAAACACCTTTCCATTTTCTTTAATTAAATAAAGATTATTGGTGGTCCAGTTAATTTGTATGGGTGTATTAGGAATACTAGTAATAAGAGCTAAATCATCTACCACGTAATCTAAAGAGTCATTCTCCCCAAGTATATAACGATCGATATTACTTAGTTCCCCTTCTATCAAGTTATAAAATTCATCACTAGTATATTCTCTGCCATGGACGTCAAGCTGTATATTTTCTTCTTTTACCTCATCTTCCTTTGTCATATATACTTTTAAGTCTACGGATTTGCTAGGATCCAAGGTAGAAGGCCTCACAATATACCTTCCATCTATGATTGCTTTGTTTTGTAAGGTGTTTATATTGGAAAATAAGATGAAGAGATTAAAGAGAAAAAAGAGAAATATAGAAAAAACTATCTTTTTACAGTAATAAAGTCGTTCAACAACGGGATAAGCTTCTAATAAATAAAGTTCTTTTAGGTACTCCTTAGTTATACTTGTATTTCTTTTTACTAAAAGCTTCAGTTTCATTCGGTCATATAAATAAAGTCCAAGGGGATAGAGTGATTTTAATGGATGTTCTTTTTTATCAATTTGAAAAATATACTCTTTTTCATAATTTTTTGCCACAACATATAGAAATAGATATAAGAATAAAATAGTTATTGAAATATACAACATAGAAATCCTTTCTAAGAAAGTCATATCAAAATGTTACGTATCTTACTAAATGGGATTATACTTTTATATCCATAATCCTTTGACTTATTTTTAGGGCTAAGTAATATGCTATTAAAATTACTGTCATAAATATTACTCCAAATGCATTATGGTATAGGGGATTTAAGAATTCTGGCGAGAAAAATTTAAGATATAGTATTATAGCGATTGGGATAACATTCATAATCTTTGCTTCATATTTTTTAGCAGCAATAAGAGTTAAGATCTCTCTTTTCACATTCACCTTATCACTTATGATTTTATTTGTATTATTTATGATTTTAATAAGGTCTCCTCCTGTTCTAATGGCTGTATTAAATACTTGGGTAAAATTATATATGTCTTCTACACTGCTTCTTCTAGATAAATCATCTAGTATCTCATCTAGGTTAAGATTTTTATTTAATTTATCAACAATAATTTTAAATTCCACTATGATATAAGCATCTTCTTTATAGATTAATTTTAAGTTTTTTAGTGCTTCTTTAAATGCATTTTCAACTGCATAACCAGCTCTTAAGCTTGCAGATAAACTATCAAGACCGTCACCAAATTCTTGGTTTAATTTCCACTTTCTCTGCTCAATTAATTGCTTCTTTTTTTCTTTTGCATAGAAGAAACCATAGGGTAAGAGTAAAACCATGGCGAATAAGCTTTCATAGAATACATAACCGATTAATGCGCCTATCATAGAGCCTATCATAACATATTGAATATATTCCTTAGCTTGATACTTATATTCTGAATAGTTGATCAAAGCATCCCCGCCTTACTTAATTTCGCCAGATTAATTAGCTCATTATTTGTTTTTTGTAATTCTCCTAGAACCTTACCATCTTCATCTTCACTAGTTTCTTTAAATACATATAATTTATTGACTTCTATCTCACCATCTTGACAATTAAGTACCTCCGATACTTCAAGTACCTTACGACTTTTATCCCTTAGTCTTCCTAAATGTACAATTATATCAATTGCAGATGCAATTTGCTTTCTTACAGCCATTAAAGGAATATCCGCTCCCATTAGTACTAAGGTTTCCAATCGATTTAGCATATCCACTGTAGAATTAGCATGTCCTGTGGATAAGGATCCATCATGCCCACTGTTCATTGCCTGTAACATGTCGATGGCTGCAGCATCTCTTACTTCACCAACTATAATTCGATCTGGTCGCATACGAAGTGCTGATTTTATTAAATCTCTGATTGATATGGCATTCTTTCCTTCAATGTTTGAATTTCTAACTTCTAATCGAACTAGATTTTCAACATTTTGAATTTGTAATTCTGCGGAATCTTCAATGGTGATTACATGCTCATCTTTTGGAATAAAGTTAGATAGTACATTTAAAAATGTGGTCTTTCCGGAACCTGTACCACCACTTACAAATATATTATATCCAGCTATCACTAGCTTCTCTAAAAATATAGCGACTTCTTTGCTAATGGATCCAATTTCAATTAATTTTTGAATTGTTATTGGGTTTCCTGGAAATTTCCTTATGGTAACTATGGGACCCTCTAAGGCGATAGGAGGAAGTACAATATTAACTCTTGAACCACAGGGAAGCCTTGAGTCAACAATAGGGCTACTTTCGTTAATGATTCGATTGGACTTTGAAACAATTTGCTGAATGATATCTAATAGCTTTTGTTTGGATTCAAACTCCTTATTCCAAGGTCTAATTCTTCCTTCCTTTTCTATAAATATTTTGTTCGATCCATTAATCATAATCTCAGTTATCTGTTTATCATCAAGTAACTCTTGTAAGATATCTAGCCTTCGTATGGAATTAAAAATATCACGTTTTATAACTTCTTTCTCCTCGAAACTTATGTAGCTTTCTTTACTCTTCATAAGTAACACATTATCAATCGCATCAAAAATATCATCATCTTTTACTTCTCTAATCAATTCAATTTTATTTAGTACTAATTCTTTTAGTTCTTTTTTACTCACACAATAAGAATTCATTTGACCACCACTCATTATTTATTATTTATCAAATCTACTGAAAGTAAGGACTGTATTTCATGACTTTTATCTAGAGTCCAATTATTATACTTTTCTAACTCACTTTTAGTTAGCGTAACCATATGTATCTTTTCAACTACTTCTATCATTCCCATGTAAGTTAATTGTTCCTGAAAGAGTTTTGATTCCAACTTATCTAAGTCATCTTCTCCCTGAAGTAAATGAATCTCATCAGAACTTGTTAATAATGATAGTAAACCTTTTGTTAAGGTATCCACATGAAACATAATGATGTCATATTCCTTCCACAAACTCAGTTCACTTATCCACAGTGTTACATCCTCTTCACTTATATCATAAATATCAAGCCAGGAAGAGACACCATATAAAATTGACATATTATCTAATTTTGTTATTAAGTCTTTCGCTTTTTGTCTTAAGTTTGAATTTTTTTGTTTTAGGTAATATATAAATTGAGATAGAGAATGCTCTTCCTTTGATTGTAGGAGCTTACCAAGAACTTGAATCTTATCTAGATTAATAAGAAGTACTCTTTTCTTTTTGGCATATTCATAAGCTAAGAAATAGGTAAATAAACTTGCCATCTTTTTATTATCATTGGAATAGACACAAAGAATTTTTGCTCTCTCCTTTTCACGTCCTATGATTTTACCCTCTTTTTTTGGGAGATACGTATTC
>JAFAEB010000338.1 GCA_023424235.1 Bacillota bacterium | reverse complement strand
AAAGAAGAGTTGATGCATTTATGGGGAAAAAGTAACTCCCCTACTGAAATGTATTTTACTCATGGCATTGAAACAGGAAACATTGAATTTTGGACAATTGAAGATGAACTAAGCAATTCATTATTAGGTGAACTTTATATATTTTGGGATTCTGAAGATAAGGATGAAGCCAATGGTAAAGATAGAGCATATCTTTGCGCATTTAGAGTTAAAAAGGAACTTCAAGGACGTGGACTCGGAAAGAAGTTAATGCAAAGAGTCTTATGCAGAGTTAGGGAAAGAGGTTTTAGAGAAGCGACAATTGGTGCTGATAACGATGATGCTGAGAGATTAACATGTATGTATAAGTCATGGGGATTCTCTGAACTAATAAAACTACAAAATACTGACTATCATTATTTAGATAAAAATAATAACCCAACATACTATGAAGTTCCATATGCCTTATACGTAAACAAATTATTAAAAACTAAAATATAGTACACAATCTTTCTATATTGTGATGCAAGGGTTATAAAGTACGAACCAAAGATTTTAAAGTGTGACAAATTAGAATTTCGTGAGGGAAATAGAATGGGAAATAGAATTATTGTATGTGGTGGAAATGGTGCTGGAAAAAGTACATTAGGAAGAGAACTTTCTAAAGAATTAAAATGGAACTTTATGGATATAGAAGATTATTATTTCCCTTTAAAAAGTATGGATTATAACTATGAGATGGCACGAACAAGAGAAGAGGTTTCATCTTTATTGCTAGAAGATATAAAGCTAAATGATAATTTTATACTTGCTTCGGTAAAAGGAAATTATGGTGAAAAAGTTAGTTCCATGTTTACTTGTGCGGTATTGGTCAGTGTACCAAAAGAAATCAGAATGAAACGAGTAAGAGATAGATCATATAAAAAATTTGGAGACAGAATTTTGCAAGGTGGCGATTTATATGAGAAGGAGAAAAAGTTTTTTGATATAGTTGAGCAACGTTCAGAAGATGATGTAACAGTATGGTTAGAGTCTATTAATATTCCGATCATTCGGGTTGATGGAACGCAGCCTATAGACAGAAATATTAAAACTATAAGTCGATTATTAACTGAGCGTTAGTGTTAATTTTGAAATATACAAAATCTAATTTGTAGAGCTGATTTGCTTCGCAATCTTTCTCTAATGTTTCGTACCCATATGGATAAATGGAAGTATATGATGATCATATAAAATAACTAGGGGGGCCTATGAAATCAGAAACGAAAAAATTATTAAAATATTTGGTCGTATTATTTATAATGGTAATAATATCAAAACCATTACCACATACATCTTATTCAATAATAGAATATATTATAAGACCATTTAAACTTGGTAATGGTACAATGAATTTATCAGGAATTATACCACTTATATTATTTATCTATTGTATTAGTGGTATTTTTAGATTGGAAAAATATAAAAATAGTAAAGTAGTAACCTTTTTTGTGATTACTATAGCTGTTATCCCAATTATGAATTGGACCATTGATATGACAAGAATGGGTTATCATTTCATTCGACAAGATGGATTAAACTCAGTTGATTTAACAGAATCTAATATATCAATAGTAAATAATCTGGATACCATTACCTTAAATGTAAGTCTAACTATGAAGGATTATAGTAGAAGTAACAAAGAATTTAAAATTAGAGTATTTTTACCAAAGACATTGAGAGAAACTCTTGATTTAGAATATTATGAGATAGATAATACTTATATAACACATGGTGGTAGCAACTTGCTATCAGTGCAAGAAGATATAATATTTCAAAATGTTGACTATTATAAAATAGTTCAAATAAACCACTCTGATTGGTATCGGGAAAAGGTAGTATATGAATTGTATAATGACAATCAAACGATTAAAGTCATTGACTATGGAATGTAAATAGAACAACCTTTTAGTAATTTGCCTGCCTATTATAAGATAGGATACGAAAAGGTTGTTCAGCCTTATAATTTTGTTATATCGTTATACTTCTATCCCAAATTAATGGTTTCGAATATATAATACTATAAATCCAATACCTAATACTACTGCCTCTATTAGTAATACTACACTGATTCTCCATCTAAGTCCATAGCAATAAGCTATTGTATAAATTACACCTGTTAACATTAATAATTGGATTGATAGATTCGCATAATTATTTAAGATGTCATCTACTCTACCAAATAATTTAAGCAAAAAATTACTCATGATTGGTCTTATGTAAAAGAACACTGAAATTACTGGTAATAAAAATATAAACTCTTTATTCGCATATTTACTTACTTCTATACCATTCCATTGTATAGGAATTTGCTCTGGAAGGTAAAAGTACATAATACCTGCTACTAAAATATTTGCTATTAATATGACTTTTATTGAAATACCAATTACTTTTTCTATACTCTTCACTACGTCACCTCTTTCTAGTCTTCAAACCAAAACTCCACAATTCTTATATCATTCCTAATCCTTAATGTCAAGCTTCCTACTTTATTAAGTGGAATCTCTATCAATAACGGAATCTCAATTATCGAATACTCATCAACTTCTCTTAAGGCTATGCTTCCTATTATCACGTCATCAAATAGGATTTCTAAATTACCTTCTCCAAGTGCTTTTCCAGTAATATAACACTTCCTAGGCACTTTCGTAAACATGACATCATTATAGATTGCTTCTCCCATTATGTTCTTACAATCATATATTTTATCTTCAGTAATCCCTTTATCTATAATCCTTATACCTAGATTCCCTGTATCTAGAATCCTTGCAACCTTAATACATGGTTTTCCATCATACCCCTTATGTAAATCTATATTAGAATAAGTATCATAATGGTCTGCATCTGTTTTATCCCATAGATTTCTAGTCCCAATCTTGGTGCCTGCAATTGCAATACTTTCACTTAAACGAATATCCTCACTAGAAGCACCTATCTTAAATGTGTAGATGCTATCCTCTAGGACCATCTTTTTAGTTACTACATCATAATAGTTAAGTTCATCAAAAGGTAGCAGAAAAATCACTTCTTTTTCTTCATATCCATTGAGATGGATTCTCTCAAATCCCTTTAGTTGCTTTCGTGGGCGTTTCGTTCTTGATTGCTCCTGGCTTACATATAATTGTACCACTTCGTCACTAGATACATCTGTTATATTTTTTATATTACAGGAAATCCTAATTAGGTTCTCATCTTGTACAATTTTAATATCAGAGTATTCAAATGAAGTGTAACTAAGCCCATGTCCAAATGGATATAAAACCTCTCCCTTAAAGTACTGGTAGGTTCTTTCTCCTCTTATTATATCATAATCCTCCATCGGTGGAAGTTGTGTTACATCCTTGTACCAAGTCATATTAAGTCTTCCAGACGGTGAATATGCACCACTTAATACCTCACCAATCCCAGTTCCAAGTTCCTGGCTTCCTGTAGCGCATGTAAGAATAGCTTTTATGTTTTCTTGCTCCCAGTTAATTGCATATGGATAGTTGCTAATAAGAACAAGAATGATATTCTCATTCACTTTCCTTAATTCTTGTAATAGTTTACTTTGCATTGGTGGAAGGATTATATCAGGTCGATCTATTTCTTCTTTGGCATTTATCATAGGATTACAGCCAAGTACTGCGATTACTTTGTCAGCCTTAAGTGCTTCCCTTCTAGCTGTTTCTATACCATCTTCAACTATTTCTATTGTGAAAACTAATCTTTTACCTGACTTATTGCTACTATAGGTGTCTATGATATCATAACTTATACCGTCATTTCTACCCTCAAGTAAACAATCAAAACTTTCTAATTCTTCCACACTATCCATATTATGAACCAAATCATTCCCTTCAAGTTCTGTAACATTTAATCCTTTCAGCTTCTTCTCACCATCCATAACTACATAACAATCATTCCAAGACTTTATGTAATAGTCAGTATCTTCTCTTAAATCCACTGATAGCACCCTATCAGCTTCATTCACTTTCTTATTTACTTCTTCTAATTGAAATGCTTCTTTAATAAACCAACCAAACACTTCCTCTTTACTTGCTTTTATTTGATTCTCATCATTTATAGTTAGGTATTTACCTAAAGTGGTGGACCTAAAGGTATGGTTATTAAATCCCCAATCAGTATAAATAAAAACTTCGCCTTCCTCACAATTACTTAAATGTATACTGCCATCACTCTTTAAAGCTATATAGCTATTCGCAACTTTTAGCTTAACTTTATGGAGACCATCTGATGTGGTAATGTTTGCATTCGCTAATTCTTTTTTAATACCATGAAGTGGTGTTACATAATATGGTGGAATCCCCGAATACCAATCTTTATGCCAAACATCTGATAATAAGCCTACTATAGCGATTGACTCATTGCTATCTTTCTTTAAGGGTAGAATGTCATCCTCATTCTTTAAGAGTACCATGGATTTTCTGGCTACTTCTTTACATACCTTACTGTGTTCTGCTGTATTTATTGTGTCTTTACTAATCTGATTATAAGGACATTTATCTTCCTCTTTATCGTATAGGCCTAAGCGAATCTTGGTTGAAAATGAATTCCGAATGGCTTTATTTAAATCCTCTTCTGTTATAAGTCCTCTAC
>JAFAEB010000335.1 GCA_023424235.1 Bacillota bacterium | reverse complement strand
CTTATATGCCAGTTCAAGATTTCGGAAATGCCTTCTCAACATTTATTGCTCAAAACCAAGGTGCTAATAAGCCAGATCGTATCCGTAAAGGAATCGGCTCTGCTGTTAAAATTATTACCATCTATTGTGTCCTTATCACTATTGTGGTTTTAGTCTTTGCAAAACCCCTTATGATGATTTTTATTGATGGGAATGAGACACAAATATTACAAATTGGCATGGAGTACCTACTTATCGTCTCTTCTTTTTATGTATTAATTGGTTATCTTTTTATGTTTTATGGATTATTTCGTGGTTTAGGTAAAAGTGAAATCTCCATAATACTAACCATTGTAAGTCTTGGAACTAGAGTTGTGTTAGCATATGTTCTATCCCAAGTGCCTTCTATTGGTATCCTAGGTATTTGGTGGGCTATTCCAATTGGATGGGCCTTAGCAGATATCATTGCATTAATTAAATTACGTACCTTACTTGGTCCAAACTTATTACATAATAAATAACGATTCAAATGAAGTACGAACTAGATATGACTTAATTGATATATATTTATGCAAATCCTTGCACAAAATTTATATCGAGTTTCAAATCTAAAAAATATGAAAGAAATTACTAGATTTTGTATATATCATTTCCTTTCTGACATAAACTGTGTATAATGAAACAAATATAATTTTACAGGAAAGGAAAAATACTATGTCAAAAACTCTTTACGAAAAAATTTGGGATCAGCATATTGTTGTTCAAGAAGAGAACAAGCCTGCAATCATATATATTGACCTTCACTTGGTTCATGAAGTAACCTCCCCACAAGCTTTTGAGGGATTACGACTAGCAAATAGAAAAGTTAGACGTCCTGACCTTACATATGCAACTATTGATCACAATGTTCCAACAATTGACCGCCACAACATTAAAGATTCAATTTCTAAAATGCAAATTGAAACTCTAGAGGCTAATACGAAAGAGTTTGGGATAGAACTTTTTGGTCTTGATAGTCCATATCAAGGAATCGTGCATGTTATTGGTCCAGAGTTAGGACTAACACTTCCTGGTAAAACTATCGTATGTGGTGATAGTCACACTGCTACCCATGGAGCATTTGGTGCCCTTGCCTTTGGAATTGGAACAAGTGAGGTTGAGCATGTATTATCAACTCAATGCTTGCATCAGAATCGTTCAAAGACAATGAATGTAGCTCTTAAGGGTGAACTTCCTAGAGGTGTATCTGCAAAAGATATTATACTTGGTATCATAAGCCAATTTGGAACTGACTTTGGTACAGGATATGTAATTGAATTTACAGGGGAAGCCATAAGAAAAACCTCCATGGAGGAAAGATTAACCATATGTAATATGGCAATTGAAGCCGGGGCAAGAGCTGGCCTTATTGCACCTGACCAAGTAACCTTTGATTATTTAAGAGGACGTAAATATGCTCCTTCGGGAGATGATTTTGATAAGGCAGTTGAAGCTTGGAAGCAGCTTGTGTCTGATCCTGATGCAAGCTATGATGCGGTTTTAGAGTTTGATCTTAACACCCTTGAACCTCAGGTTACATGGGGTACTTCTCCTTCTATGGGCGCTAGTATCACTGGTGTAGTACCAACACCTGAAGACTTTAATGATCCAGATAAACGTAATGCATGTGAAAAAGCACTTGAATATATGGGTCTTGAAGCAGGAACACCAATGAATGAAATCCCTATTGATGTTGTTTTTATCGGTTCTTGTACAAACGCACGTATTGAAGATTTACGAGCTGCTGCTGCTATCGCGAAAGGTCGTAAAGTTAAAGAAGGTATTGTTGCTTTGGTAGTCCCTGGCTCTCAGCAAGTAAAAAAGCAAGCTGAGGAAGAAGGACTTCATAAAATTTTTTTAGAAGCAGGTTTTGAATGGCGTGAATCTGGTTGTAGTATGTGTTTGGCTATGAACCCAGATTATTTAAAACCAAAAGAGAGATGTGCATCAACTTCTAATCGTAACTTTGAAGGTCGCCAAGGACGTGGAGGACGTACCCACCTGGTATCTCCAGCAATGGCCGCAGCTGCTGCTATCGCAGGTCACTTCATTGATGTACGTGACCTTTCTCAATTAGATAACTAGGAGGTATCAATTATGAAGCCATTTACTAATTTTACAGGCATTGTAATGCCTTTAGATCGTAGTAATATAGATACGGATGCTATTATACCAAAACAGTTCTTAAAAAGTATTACACGCAGCGGTTTTGGTCAATTTGCATTTTATGAATTTAGATATGATGAAAACAACAACCCTATCAAGGATTCCATTTTTAATCAAGAGCGCTATCAAAATGCATCCATCCTTATCGCTAGAGCAAATTTCGGCTGTGGTTCATCAAGAGAGCATGCACCATGGGCACTGGCAGATTACGGTTTTAGAGTAATCATTGCACCAAGCTATGCAGATATTTTCTTTAATAACTGCTTTAATAATGCTATCCTACCAATTAAATTAGATAATGAGTTAATGGATATCTTATTTCATAATGTAGATAACATTATTGGTTATAGCCTATCTATTGATTTAGAAAATCAAACCATTACTGATAATCAAGGTTTTAAAGCGACATTCGATATTAATTCATTCCATAAACATAAACTGATTCATGGGCTTGATGATATTGGACTTACTTTACTAAAAGAAGATAAAATATCTGCTTATGAAAAAGCAAGAGGGATTTAACTGTAAAAAGGGTAGCGACTAAATAGGCAGTCACATCCAAATAGTATTCCATACTTGTTTCTGTTCAAAAAAACTTCCATCTAATATGCCCCCACAACAAATGTTGCGGGGGCATTACTACTGCTTGTTTTAGTTCCTTTTCCTTTGTCCTAATATCACCTTCGCTTAATTACAGCGAATTCGTATATACGTGATTCTTCTTATATATAAGGAACAGCAAGGTCTATTCTATAACCTCAATTGTTATTTGATAATGATAATAACCTTTCTTAATGCGATATTCGGGAAGTATCGTTTTGGACCAGCCATTACTACCACCTAAACCAGCATGAATAGAATCAACATTTAGATAAATATTGCCATCTCTTTGGATCTCATCCTCATAGTTAGCACTATCACATGACGCAATAGAATAATCATGAATATCGAAGTGAAAAGGTACCGCTCCAGAAACACGTATTCCTCGCTCTGATTTGTCCTTTACAAATAGGTATCTGACATCCTCTTTGCCCCCACATTCAACTGGCTTAACATAAGGAGTGTATTGTTCTGCAACAGTGCTTTTATATAATCCTATGTGTGCCGCTTCCTTTCTGTCGCAATATTTTTCCCAGGGTCCTCTGCCATACCATTTTATTTGTTCTTTATCATTGGGTAATACAAAAGATAGTCCAATTCTTGGGATGGTCTCGCTGGAACAATTATTAATCACCCTTTTATTTATCTCTATCCCTTTACTCCCAATCCTATATTGGGTAGCAACCTTTAGTTTCTCATTATTATAGGAAACGTTGGTAAAAATAAATATTTGAGTATCCGCTACTACAGTTTCTACTTTATGTACAGTAATTCTTGGCTTATCAAGTCCTTCTTCTATCCAACTAGCCAGATAATTAAAATTCGGATGCTTGGTTCCTTCATCGATGCCAGTTGCAGCCCTATAAAAATTGTCATTACCACCGGTAAAGCTAGCTACATTATTTAACACTACTTTAGTGAAGCTACAACT
>JAFAEB010000226.1 GCA_023424235.1 Bacillota bacterium | reverse complement strand
GCTCTAAAGAGAACAGAACTTCGTAAATTAAGACGTAGAGAAGGTTTTTAAAACCTTTTCGTATTGTATCATATCGTGGGACAAACAAGCATATATTAGAAAAAACAAGCTTGGGGGGCCGGTTATGCAACAATACATAGAAGATCGAATTATTGAAATTGCTAACTTTACAATTCAAACAAAAGCAACTGTTAGAGAAACTGCTACAAAATTTGGTATTAGTAAGTCTACTGTTCATAAGGATTTACAGGACAGATTACCTGTAATAAATAAGCAATTATATTATGATGTGAATGAGATTCTGATGTTAAATAAATCAGAAAGGCATATAAGAGGTGGACTTGCTACTAGAAAAAAATATAGTTATCATAACGCTTAAATCTTATGAAAGGGCTGGTAAAATAACCAGCTCTTTTTATATCATATGAAATTATGTAGCTTTGCGATAAGGGAGTCTATAATATTATATAAAAAAATTGATTAAAATTGGACATTATAGGAAATTTTCCTTATTTTATAAAAAGATATTTAGATCTATATGATTCTGTGTTATAATCTGCTCTGTGAGTAAAATACAAAATATGTATCTGAATAGCAATTTATCATTTCGAATGGGAGACTATTATATGGAGAACAAAAGAGAACATTACGGATTACTTACTGCAACAACTATGATAATTGGTATTGTTATTGGTTCGGGAATTTTCTTTAAAAGTGACGACGTTTTAAACTATACTGGAGGAAGTATAAGTCTTGGTGTTTTAGTACTTTGCATAGGTGCCTTTAGTATTATATTTGGTAGCCTTACCCTGACTGAACTATCCATGCGTACGAAAACGAGTGGAGGATTCGTTGGTTATTATGAGGATTTTATATCAAAGAAAGTAGCTAGTGGATTTGGTTGGTTCCAAACCTTTGTTTATTATCCAACCTTAAATGCAGTTATATCATGGGTAAGTGCAATCTATATATGTTCATTGCTTAATTTGTCCATATCCCTAGAAATGCAGATACTCATGGGTGTCGTAATCTTAACAATCATATATTTAATCAATATCGTGTCAGTTAAATTAGGTGGACAATTTCAAAACTTATCAACCATAATTAAATTGATACCACTGTTAGGTGTTGCAATTATCGGTTTATTCTGGGTTCAATCAACACCTGAAATACCAGAAGGAGTTGCTATAATAACAAAATCCAATGTAGGCATTGGCTGGCTTGCAGCTCTTGCACCTATCGCATTTTCTTATGATGGATGGATTATAGCGACTAGTATAACCAATGAAGTTAAGAATCCGAAAAAAAATATGACCTTAGCACTTATTATAGGACCACTTATTATATTAAGCGTGTATTTATTATACTTCTTAGGAATTACTAAAATGCTAGGTACAGAATATATTATGTCTACTGGTAATGATGCAGTAAACAAAGTAGGCGAGTTAATTTTAGGCGCAAACGGTAGTAAAATAATCTTAGTGTTTGTTATTATATCTATATTAGGAGTTGTAAATGGTGTAACACTTGGTAGTCTTAGAATGCCACAAGCACTTGCAAGCAAAGGAATGCTACCACATTCTGAAAAAATATCAAAAATCAACTCAAAATATGATTTATCCATATCCTCATGTGTTATCTCATTTTTATCTAGTTTAGTATGGGTGGTTTTACACTATATTACGCAGAAAAGCGGGATCTTAAATGGTGGGGATGTTAGTGAAATCGCGATTGTATTTAGTTATGTATGTTATATTATCTTATATATAAAGGTACTACAGTTAAAGAAACAAGGAGTTGTTACTAGTGTATTTAAAGGCATTGTATGTCCTATTTTTGGCTGTATTGGTTCAACTATAATCTTATTTGGTAGTATAGTAACCAATCCATTATATGTTTCTATTTTTATTGCATTTTGTTTCTTTGTTGGAGTTATTGGTGTGTTATATTATGACAGAAAAAACAAAAAATAAAATGATAGAAGTACAGGTTATCAATCAATTATAACGTGTGAAATAAGATATAAATCATACTATTCTTGCATACAATATACAAACAAGTATAATAGGGGGATATTCCTTTGAAAGGCTATATAGAAGAAAGAGCAGCTGAGATAGCTAATTACATTATTGATAATAATGCTACGGTTAGACAGACAGCAAAACAATTCGGTATTTCGAAATCAACTGTACATACAGTTGTCACTAAAACGAACGGTTAATCACTTTCTATGTAGTAATTAGATAGTTCTTTGATGAATCATAATTTAGTCAAGTAGCTACTTAAAATATACAATAAAAAGAGGCTTATGCAAGCATGAGCTCTTTTTTTATGTCTTAAAAAAATGCGGATTCCTAAGAATCCGCAAAAATAGTATAGTCTTTAAATTTCTTTATTTCGATATAAATAAGCATTGTAGCTTATAAAGATGAAGGTTATAAGTACAGCAACAATTACAGTACTCATACCACCTATAATACCTACCTTTTCAGCTACAGCACCGATAATAGTCGGCATAATAATAGCTCCAAGTCCAGCAAAGGTTAGTAAGAAGCTAAGACCCATAGGATATTCTTTAATAATATTTCCAACGCAAGAAATTGTAGTAGGATACAGGCCGGACATAAAGAATCCAACACCGATAATACTAATCGCAACTGGAGTAAGACTTCTACTTGAAATTAATATTATGAAAAAGATTACATAACCAATGGAATTTATAAATAAAAGGTTTGTTTTCTTAACTTTACTTGAAATATAAGCAGTAAATAGTCGACCAATTAAGATAACGACCCATAGTAAACTTGTCATACTTTGAGCAAATGGCCCACTTAATATTCCAGATTCTTTAAAATAAGTAACTAACCAACCGTTAAAGGCTTGTTCTGCACATAAGTAAAAGAAAAGAATACCACATGCTGTTAAATAATATTTATCCTTTAAAAATATAAGACTTAAAGGTTTCTTTTCTTTTTTTGCAACTGTATTATTAGGTATCTTCATAAAGTAGAAAGTAAGTACTTCAGTAATGCAGAGTATAGCAAGGGTTATTACTGCGTATTTCCAACCATCTGTATTGTTTCGGACAAAAAATAAGGCTAAGAATGGTGCAAGGAAAGCACCAATAGCAAAAACACTATGAAGTAAATTAAGTGCCCAAGCTTTCCCAGTTGCTATTTCATTAATCATGGTATTATTAAAATTACTAACAGCACCACGATTAATACCAGTTAAAAAGAAAGCGAGTAGTAAAAGGTATGGATTACTAGTAAGTATCATCATTATAAATGCTATTACACCAGCACTACTTAATAAAACAATACTAGCTTTTCTCCCAATATAAGCAGGTAGTATTCCACCAATAAAACTTGATATTAAATTACCAGCTGAGTGTACAGAAATAAACATACCGGATATTACATAATTAATTTCATAAGTCTCTTTCATATATGGAAGAATTGCTCCTAATATTAAAGCTAAACCACCATTAACAAAAAAGGTATAAAAACATCGAATAAATAGAGACTTTTGAGACGATGTTAATGATTCTTTGGTAAATATTGATTGTTCCAAGATAATTCTCCTTAATTTCATTGCATATTCTGTCTTGTGGACATAATTATCATTATACCTTACAAAAAAAATAATGCAAGTCAAAAACAAGGTCTATAATTGATGTTATTTTAACAATTATAGATTGAACTATTTATATTGGGTGATACGGAGGAACGCATAATCGTTTCACAGGATAACAAGGTTTTTTTATTTTTTACTGTTTCACCATCAATTACTTTAAGTAAGGACTCTGTAGATTTCATACCTATCTCTTTTAGTGGTTTATTTACGGTAGACATCCTAGGTCGTATATATCTACTAGTTTCAGCATTATCAAATCCAAATATGGAAACATGATCTGGTATAATAAGATCGAGCTCAATTGCAGCTTCATAAGCACCGATTGCCATATTATCATTCATTGCATAAATAGCAGTTGGTCTATTATCTAGAGTTAATAATTCTGTTGCAGCCACTTTACCTTTGTGATAGCCCCAATAACCGCATTTAATATAGTCTTTATTCACTGGAATGTTGAATTCACCTAATGCTTTCATATAACCATGTAAACGTAATTTTGCTGGATTCGTATCCATTTTACCTGTTATTAGCCCGATGTTAGAATGTCCTAACTCTATCAATTGCTTCGTCACATTATAAGATGCTTCCACATTATTATAAGTAACAGAAATATCATTGTCATGAAAACCATAGCAATTGCAATAAACAATAGGTTTTTGGCAGGGAGGTAGTATATCATCTAGCTGTTTGTCGTATGTAGCGATATATATAATGCCATCAACTTGCATTCCAAGGAGAGTGTATATTGCTTGTTTTATAGTATCCTTATTGTAATGAATTGTATCGTATTTAGATTTGCAATTACTTAGTAGGCGAAGGTTACTTAAAAGAGTTTTATAACCTCTTAACTCTGCCATTTCATTAATACCATCAATAAGAATTGGTACGCTTGTTTCTGTCATGTCTTCTACTATTATACCAATGGTTTTAGTCTTACTAATACGCAAGCTTTTGGCAATAGAATTGGAAGTATAACCAGTAGATTTTACAATATTTAATACTCGATTCTTAGTTTCTTCTTTTACAGAAGCGGTATTATTGAGTACATATGAAACAGTTGCTGTAGATACTCCTGCCATTTTAGCAATTTCTTTCAGTGTCACACTCACCAATCCTTTCAAATTCATAATTTTATATTAATATATAATTAGGGTACCAAACAACAAGGGTAGTATATTGGCATCTTATCATAATTTACAAAACATGACTATTTATATTGTTAAATAATTAACATTTTATTGTAAAAAATATAGAAAAATTTAGCCTAATCTCCCCAAAATTGTACCATTTATTTAATAAGATGTCAATTAGATAAACGTAGTTCCTAGCATAATTGAAATTGCGATTGTAGTAGGGTTAGGAAAACTTAAGAAATTGAAGGAAATATGTGCTTAGTATCATAAATAATGATTCTTAAAATATATTGAAATAAGATTTATATTGGTGAATGGTTCATTTCTTAATAAATAGTAAATGAGAAGGATGGTTTTATGGAAGGTTTTCGAGAAAGAGAAGCAAATTTTATGGTTGTTGCAGCAATTGAGGGATATTCACATCGTCACGGTTTATCTACCAAAGAAACTTATTGGAGGTTTCGTATACATAATGTAATTCATATGTTGCGAGATAATTATGATGAGTTGAAAGCACAAAGTATTGATCAATATATCGATTTTTGTGAGGATATTTTAAGGAGAAATGGTTATGGGGAGTGAATTAATACTATATCATGGTACGAATGTATTGTTTGATCATGCAGACTTAATACATTCGAAAGATAGAAGAGATTTTGGAAAAGGTTTTTATACGACTACAAGGTATGAACAAGCGAGAGAGTGGGCTGAAAATATGTATGTAAGATATGGAGGCCCAGGAATTTATGTAATGAAATTTAGACTGTATCTCCATCCTGACTTAAATATTAAGGTATTTCGAGGATTAACCCATGAATGGTTAACTATGATTAAAGATAATCGTATTTTAGGTGGAACTCAACATGGTTATGATATTGTTATTGGACCGTTAGCTGGTGATAATACGATGAGAACGGTAGCTTTTTATGTAGCGGGAATTTATTCAGATAAAGAAGCACTAGAACAACTGAAAATCTGCAAGGCAGATGACCAAGTATCCATACATTCCTTTAAAGGAATGAGCTGCTTAGAGTTTGTGAGTAGAATTACTTAGTAATTAAAAGTAGATATAGGTATTATTATAGATTTAAGAGTATATTAATTTATAAAGGAAAAAGCAAGGATAATTCAATGTATTTTTAGAAACAAGTATATTAATATAGGAGGTTATATGTTTGAAAAATATTTGTATAAAGGAGAAAATATTACCTTAGATATCTTGATTAAAATAGAGCAAGTGGTTAGACTTATTGAGAAATATAGCTACCGTTCTTTTGATGATTGCTTATGTGATTTTTTACATTCTAATGTATATGATGCACTTAGAAAACCAGATTCTCTTATGTGGTCTGAAAATGCAGAATTTATATTAGATGAATACTATAGAGAACTAGCATGTAGAGAACAATATTATCAGTGATAGGTTGTCTGCACACAGTTTGTGACTAAGGAATTTTAGTCCAAACTATGTGCATTTAAAACAATCTGTTTATTTATGCATCAAAGTGTTTTATTAAATCATCAATAATTGTAAGATCAGCAGGTAACCAGGTTAATGTTTTAAGATTATTTGGAGTTAACCATACTCCATCTTTATGTTCAATTAATGTTACACTTCCTTCTTTAATCGTACAAAGATAGCAATGCATGGTTAAATGAAAAGTATCGTAATCATATTCTACTGTTTTAAAATGTCCCATTATATTTATCGTAACATCTAGTTCTTCTTTTATTTCTCGTAGGAGAGCGTCTTCTCTATCTTCACCTTCCATTACTTTACCACCTGGGAACTCCCACATATTAATAAATTCGCCGTATCCTCTTTTGGTTGCCAAAATGTGGTTGTTATTTACAATAACTGCGGCTACGACCTCTACATTTTTCATAAAAAAACTCCTTTTTTCATCATAATTATATAAAATTGAACATATATAAGTATATCATAACTTATTCATAAAGAGAATTAATTAATGAACATGATTTTTTTGTTTGAAATGATGAATAAATTATGTATAATGAAGTTGGTCATTAGATTTTCCCAAATATGAAAGGGACAACTCTTAATAAGAATGGCAAAGGAGATTATTTATGGAAAAATTCTTTAAACTTAAAGAACATGGAACAAATGTTTCTACTGAAGTTGTTGCAGGTATTACAACATTCTTCGCAATGGCTTACATCATTTTTGTTAACCCAGATATGCTTTCTCAAACTGGTATGCCTTATGGAGCAGTATTCCTAGCTACAATTATTTCATCTGTTGTTGGTACTTTAATTATGGGCTTATTTGCTAACGTACCTTATGCTCAAGCACCTGGAATGGGACTTAATGCATTCTTCACATTTACTGTATGCTTCCAACTTAAATTTACTTGGGAACAAGCATTAGCTATGGTTTTCTTATGTGGTGTTATTAACGTGTTAATTACAGTAACTAAAATCCGTAAATTAATTATTAAAGCAATTCCAGAAAGTTTACAAAATGCCATCGGTGGTGGTATTGGTATATTTATCGCATATATTGGTCTTTTAAATGTTGGCTTAATCGAATTTGGAGCAGGCGTTCCTGCATTAGCTCCACTTAATAATCCAGGAATTTTATTATTCCTTATTGGTGTAGTAATCACAGCTATTCTTTTAATTTTAAATGTAAAAGGTGCTATTTTTATAAGTATCGTTGCAACTACTATTATTGGTATTCCTTTTGGTGTAACTGATGTAAGTGCAATAGGTACAACTGGTGGCATCGGACAATCCTTTAGTGAATTAGGTGAGACTTTTGGTGCGGCTTTTGGACAAAATGGTTTATTATCCTTATTTGAAGATGCATCTAGAATTCCACTAGTATTAATGACAATATTCGCATTTAGTTTATCTGATACATTTGATACAATTGGTACATTTATCGGAACTGGTAGAAGAACTGGTATCTTTGATGATGCTGATGAAAAAGCTCTTCAAGAAGGTGGCGGAGTCAAATCTAAAATGGACAAAGCATAATTTGCTGACTCTATTGCAACTAAAATCGGTGCTTTATTTGGTACATCTAATACAACTACC
>JAFAEB010000089.1 GCA_023424235.1 Bacillota bacterium | reverse complement strand
AAAAAGAACAAAAAATTATGGTATACGACTTAGGTGGTGGTACTTTCGACGTATCCATTATTGAAATCGGTGATGGTGTTATTGAAGTATTAGCAACTTCTGGTGATAATAGACTTGGTGGTGATGACTTCGACGATAGAATCACTAGATATATGATTGATGAATTCAAAAAACAAGAAGGTGTTGATTTATCTTTAGATAAAATGGCACTTCAAAGATTAAAGGAAGCAGCAGAAAAAGCAAAGAAAGAATTATCTTCTGCTACTACTACAAACATTAACCTTCCTTTCATTACAGCGACTGCTGAAGGTCCAAAACACTTTGACATGAACTTAACTCGTGCTAAATTTGATGAATTAACTCATGATTTAGTAGAAAGAACAGCAGTACCAGTTCAAAACGCATTAAAAGATGCTGGAATTTCTCCATCAGAACTTGGTAAAGTATTATTAGTTGGTGGTTCTACTCGTATTCCTGCAGTTCAAGATAAAGTTAGACAATTAACTGGTCAAGAAGCAAGTAAAACATTAAATCCAGATGAATGTGTAGCACTTGGTGCATCAATTCAAGGTGGTAAATTAGCTGGAGATGCTGGTGCTGGAGATATTCTTTTATTAGACGTTACTCCATTATCCTTAAGTATTGAAACTATGGGTGGTGTAGCTACAAGATTAATCGAAAGAAATACTACAATTCCTACTAAGAAGAGTCAAATCTTCTCTACAGCAGCTGACAACCAAACTGCAGTAGATATTCATGTAGTTCAAGGTGAAAGACAATTTGCGAAAGACAACAAGAGTCTTGGACAGTTTAGATTAGATGGAATTCCACCAGCAAGAAGAGGTGTTCCACAAATCGAAGTTACATTTGATATTGATGCCAACGGTATTGTTAATGTATCTGCGAAAGATTTAGGTACTGGAAAAGAACAACACATTACGATTACAGCTGGTTCTAACCTATCTGATGCTGATATCGAAAAAGCAGTAAAAGAAGCTGCTGAATTTGAAGCACAGGATAAGAAACGTAAAGAAGCAGTAGAAACAAGAAATGATGCTGATTCTATGGTATTCCAAACAGAAAAAGCTTTAACAGAAGCTGGGGATAAATTAAGTGCAGAAGACAAATCTCAAGTAGAAGCTGATTTAGCTCGTCTTAAAGAATTAGTTGAAAAATCCAATCCTGAAGTTATGTCTGAAGGTGAAGTTGCTGATATCAAAGCAGCGAAAGAGAAATTAATGGAAAGTGCACAAACATTATTCTCTAAACTATATGAACAATCACAAGGAGCAGCTGGTGCAGGCCCTGATATGCATGCAGCAGGTGGTGCTGGTGATACTTATACAGATGATGTAGTTGATGGAGATTATAGAGAAATCTAATAAATGATTACATTTCATTAACAGGGTGTCTCAAATGACAACTTTTCATAGCGAATCCTAGTGGGAGGATACTCCCCTAGCATTCGATTTTGATTAAAGGAGTTTTTTGAACACCCTTATTGATGTATAAAAATTAAAAAAGGTAATTGCAAAATTGTTCGATCTCTAATAGAATAGACCATAGCCCTCTTATTATTGATAAGAGATGTTTTATAGAATAAGAACGATGCAAATTGCAATTTTATAAGAGTTTCAAGGAGGAAAGAATATATTATGGCAGATAAACGCGACTATTATGAGGTCCTTGGTTTATCCAAGTCAGCTTCAGACGATGAGATAAAAAAGGCTTATAGAAAGTTAGCTAAACAGTATCATCCAGATGCCAATCCGGGGGATAAAGAAGCAGAAGTGAAATTTAAAGAAGCTTCAGAAGCTTATGCAGTCTTAAGTGACAGTGATAAGCGTAGACAATATGATCAATTTGGTCATTCTGCTTTTGAAGGTGGAGCAGGTGGAGCAGGTGGATTTGACTTTACCAACATGGACATGGGAGATATTTTTGGTGATATCTTTGGTGATTTATTCGGTGGTGGAAGAAGCAGAGGACGTAGCAATGGACCAATGAAAGGACCTAACGTACGTGCAAGCGTAAGAATTACCTTCCAAGAAGCAGTAACTGGTGTAGACAAAGAATTAGAATTAAATCTAAAAGAAGAATGCCATACATGTCATGGTAGCGGTGCTAAACCTGGTACTTCAACAGACACTTGTTCAAAGTGCGGTGGTAAAGGTCAAGTAGTATATACACAGCAATCCTTATTTGGTATGGTTAGAAATGTTCAATCTTGTCCAGATTGTAATGGAACTGGTAAAGTGATTAAAGATAAATGTAGTGACTGTTATGGAAGTGGTTATGTATCTCAACGTAAAAAAATCCAAGTATCCATTCCAGCAGGTATCGATAATGGCCAAAGTATAAGAATTCGTGATAAAGGTGAACCAGGAATTAATGGTGGTGAAAGAGGAGATTTATTAGTTGAAGTTTCTGTAAGCAGACATCCAATCTTCCAACGTCAAGACTATGATATTTATTCTACTGTTTCAATTTCCTTCCCACAAGCGGCTCTTGGCGGAGACATTAGAATAAGTACTGTAGATGGTGATGTATTATATACAGTTAAGCCTGGTACACAAACGGATACTAAGGTACGTTTAAGGGGTAAAGGTGTTCCAACCTTACGTAATAAGCAAATTAGAGGGGATCATTACGTTACTTTAGTCGTTCAAGTTCCGACTAAATTAACATCAGAGCAAAAAGAATTATTACAAAAATATGATGATGCTATGAATGATCGTACTACACCAAGTCCTGATTCCTCTGAACATGAAAAAGAGAAGGAAAAAGATAAGGAAAAAGGTAAGAAAAAATTTTTTGGTAAATGAAGAGGATAGAGTTATTCTTAATACCAAAGCATAAGGAGATCCTAGAATGAAATGGACCAAGATAACCTTACAAACAATGGTAGAAGCCATTGAACTGGTAAGTGATATGCTAAACGAAATGGGCATAGAAGGTATCGAAATTATTGATAATGTACCAATTACGGAAGAAGAGAAAAAGGCAATGTTTATTGATATACTTCCTGAACTAAATACAGAAGATAAATCTGCTATCATAAGCTTTTATCTTGAAGAGGATTGTGACGTTACCGATGCTGTACTAAAAATTAAGGATGGGCTAGAAGAATTAAGTTCCTTTGTGGATATTGGTACAGGACATATTGATATTTCTAAGACCGAAGATGTTGACTGGATTAACAATTGGAAAGCATTTTTCAAGCCATTTCGTGTGGATGATACAATTGTTATAAAGCCTACATGGGAGCCACTAACCGATGCTAAGGAAGGGGATTTGGTTATTGAAATTGATCCTGGTACTGCCTTTGGAACTGGTTCACATGAGACGACTAAACTTTGTATTTTAGCATTAAAAAAACATATTAAAGAAGAAATGAAATTACTTGATGTAGGTTTTGGGAGTGGAATCTTATCTATCGTAGGTGCAAAACTAGGAGCAAGTAAGGTAGTTGCAACAGATATTGATCCAAATGCAACAGTAGCAGCATTAGAAAATATTGAAGTGAATCATATATCCCAGGAGAAAATCGAATTCTTAAGTGGTGACATCATTACAAATGAATCCCTACAAAGTAAAATTGGCTATGAATCCTATGATATTGTTGTAGCAAATATCTTAGCAGATATAATCATTCCTTTATCTGCTGTTATTGGTAAGCATCTAAAAACAGGTGGACTATTCATAAGTTCTGGAATAATAAATATGAAAAAAGAGCAAGTGAAGGAAGCAATCATACAAAATGGTTTTGAAATTCTTGAAATCAATGAAATGGGAGATTGGGTTTCTATCGTTGCAAAAAAATAAAGTAAAAATACGGTTCCTATCTAGGAACCGTTTATTTTTGCTTATCGAAACATAATAGCTTAAAACTTTTTCTATAATACTATAAATTTTTATTGAAACATGTTATAATATGCAAGAATTAAGGATATAGACCTTATCATTATGTATGGTAAGGTTTTTATTATGGGCTGTCGTATATTTAAAAGATTTTAGATAAGGTAATAATAGATATTATTCCAATCATTATTTATCTATTTGATTCGAATAATTTAAGGAAAATAATTGTTATTGATCGAATAAAAAAAGAAAGGCTGAACTCTTATGAATCGATTTTATGTTGAAAATAATCAAATAAATAATGATAGAATTCATATAACTGGACCAGATGTAAATCACATAAGAAATGTGTTACGAATGAAGGTAGGAGAGAAAATAGTAATTAGTAATGGACAAGGAAGTGACTTCTATTGTATAATAGAGAGTGAATGCAATGATGAGGTAGTCGCTTTTATTAAAGAATCTAAAGAAACAGACACTGAATTAAAGGGAAAGTTATATTTATTTCAAGGTATTCCTAAGAAAGATAAGATGGAACTTATTATTCAGAAAGCTGTTGAATTAGGTGTTTATGAGATTATTCCAGTCATGACAAAAAGAACGGTTGTTAAATTAGAAGATAGAAAAAAAGAACTGAAAAAACTTGAACGATGGCAAGCAATTGCTACAAGTGCAGCGAAGCAGTCCGGTCGTGGTATTATACCAATAATTAAAGACACAATGAATTTTAAAGAAGCTGTATTATACAGTAAAAACATGAATATTAGTGTAATTCCTTATGAAAACGCTGAGAATATGTCTAAAACAAAGGAGTTAATCCAACGTATTGAAGCTACAAATTCGGTAGGAATATTTATCGGGCCAGAAGGTGGATTTGAGGAAGAGGAAATAAACCTAGCTTCTTCAAATGGTGTAACGCCAATAACCTTAGGGAAGAGAATTCTTAGAACAGAAACAGCAGGTCTTGCTATATTATCAATGATAATGCTAAATATGGAAGAATAGCTAGTTTTATTTGTAAATGATAGATTGGAGTTAAGAATGGAAGCATATTTAGATAATGCTGCTACAACAAAGGTATTTGATAGTGTAAAGGATATTATGATTGAAACCTTTACCTCACATTTTGGAAATCCTTCTTCCATGCATCAATTGGGAGTTGATGCTGAGAAATATATAAAAGATGCAAAAGAGTTGATAGCAAAGAGTCTTAAAGTAGATGCAAAAGAAATTGTATTTACTTCAGGAGGTACAGAATCCAATAATTTAGCACTTATTGGAGCGGCACTAGCAAACAAACGAAGTGGTAATCACATTATAACAACAAAGATTGAGCACCCTTCGGTACATAATCCATTGTTTTATCTAGAAGAGAATGGATTTAGAGTTACCTACTTGTCTGTTGATAAGATGGGACAAGTTCGAATGGATGAATTATTAGATGCAATATGTCAGGATACAATTCTTGTGTCGATTATGTATGTTAATAATGAATTAGGTTCTGTTCAAGCAATTAGTGAAATTGGAAGACGTATAAAAGAAAATAATTCTAATACCATATTTCATGTAGACGGTATTCAAGCATATGGTAAATATCAAATTTATCCAAGAAGAGAAAATATTGATATGCTATCTATTAGTGGACATAAAATACATGGACCTAAAGGGATAGGTGTTTTATATATTAAGGATAAGTTAAAAATTAAGCCTATTATACATGGCGGTGGACAGCAAAAAGGCATGCGTTCTGGAACTGAGAATGTACCAGGAATTGCTGGAATTGGTCAAGCAGTGAAAGAAATATATTCAAATCACGAAGAAAAAAAAGACCATTTGTATGAATGTAAAGAAACCTTTATTGAATTAATTAAAGATATGGAGGGTGTTAGCATAAATGGTGTAGGAGATTCTATCTACGATACAGCACCACATATTCTTAGTGTAAGTTTTCAAGGGATAAAAAGTGAAGTATTACTACATGCTCTTGAAGATAAAGGAGTTTATGTATCCTCGGGTTCTGCCTGTGCTTCCAATCATCCAAGCTTAAGTGGCACATTAAAGGCGATAGAATTAGATGAAAAATTATTAGATTCTACGATTCGATTTAGTTTTTCATGTTTTACTACGATAGAGGAAATTAAGTATGCAGTTCATTGCTTAAAGGAAATAATACCAATGCTTAGAAGGTATACTAGACACTAGATAATAATAAGTTAAGGCATTTGCCTATGATACAGAAAAGAGGTCGTTATGTACAAAGCGTTTTTAATTAAATACGCAGAAATTGGGATTAAGGGTAAAAATCGTTACATTTTTGAGAATGCACTTAGAGACCAAATTAAAAATAATTTAAAAGAATTAGGTAATTATCTTGTTACAAAAGAACAAGGTAGAATTTATATAGAATGTCCAGATGGATATGATTATGATGAAACTGTAGAAGCCCTAAAACGTGTTTTTGGTATCGCTCAAATATGTCCTGTTATGATCGTGGACACAATTGAATGGGAGCCATTAAAAGAAGCCGTAGGTGACTATGTTGAACAAAGATACCCAGATAAAAACTTTACATTTAAAATGGAAGCTAAAAGAGCGGATAAAAAGTATCCTTTAACCTCTCCTGAAATATGTGTAAAAATGGGTTCTTATTTATTAAATCGTTTTCCAGAATTAAAAGTAGACGTACACAATCCATCTGTTCGTATTATGGTTGAAGTTAGAAACCGTTCCTATGTATATTCAGAAGTAATCATGGGACTTGGTGGTATGCCTGTAGGAACCAATGGAAAAGCTATGTTATTACTGTCTGGAGGAATTGATAGTCCAGTAGCTGGTTATATGATAGCAAAACGTGGTGTAAGCATTGATGCGGTTTACTTCCATGCACCACCATACACAAGTGAAAGAGCAAAGCAAAAAGTAGTGGATTTAGCAAAATTAGTTTCTAGATATACGGGACCAATAAGATTACATGTTATTAATTTTACTGAGATTCAATTATATATTTATGAGCAATGCCCTCATGAAGAGTTAACCATTATTATGAGAAGATATATGATGAAAATTGCAGAGAAAATAGCAATTGACTCAGGCTGTTTAGGACTTATTACAGGCGAAAGTATCGGCCAGGTAGCATCACAAACTCTTCATAGCCTTCAAGCTACAAATGAAGTATGTACTTTACCAGTATATCGTCCATTAATTGCTTTTGATAAGCAAGATATCGTGGATATTGCTCTACGTATTAACACTTATGAAACTTCGATTTTACCTTATGAAGACTGTTGTACTATATTTGTTGCAAAACATCCAGTAACAAAGCCTAGTCTAAAGGTAATTCGTCATAGTGAAAGAAGTTTAGAAGAAAAGATTGATGAAATGGTGCAAGTAGCGCTAGATACAAAAGAAGTATTGTTTGTAAATTAGTGAATTTATATGAATTCTCTCGTAAGGATCCTATTCCCAATGAATGGTAAGCTCTTACGGGAGAGTTTTGATAGATTTTAGTTTAAGTGCTTATCTAAATACATGATCAATTCTAGTATAAGGTATTATAAGTATAAAAACAGGGATACATTAGTGTATCCCTATAAGTAACAATATCAAATTATTATAATTATTCAACAATATAAGGTTTTAGAATGTTTAAAATACTATCTACAGAATCTTCATTGTGAATGTTTAAGTTAATAGGTTTAGATAAATCTAAACTGAAGATACCCATGATGGATTTAGCATCAATTACGTATCTGCCAGAAACTAAATCGAAATCAGAGTCAAATTTTGTAACGTCATTTACAAAAGCTTTAACCTTATCAATTGAATTAAGAGAGATTTTTACTGTTTTCATATAGTACTCCTCCTTTATTAATTTTTAGGACAGTTATAACTATCTTTCTTACAGTTATATACTACAAGTTACCAATTTAAAAGTCAATATACAAAGTAAATAAAAATGCCAATAAACAATGACAGAAAACACGAAAAGGCGGCTTATCCCTATGTATAATTTGACGAAAATATTGATAACGGATATAATAGCTAAAATGATGTATAGAAAGGAATAAAATGAGTTTAATTGAAAGTGGAGTTAATACACTAAATTCCGTAGCATTTTTAACTTTAGGATGTAAGGTTAATTCCTATGAAACCGAAGCCATCAAGAAGCTTTTTGAGGATGAGGATTTTACAGTAGTAGATTTCTCAGAAAAAGCAGATGTTTATGTTATAAATACATGTACCGTAACCAATATTGCAGATCGTAAATCAAGACAAATGCTACATAAAGCTCGTAAACTAAATGAGCATGCTATAGTAGTTGCAGTTGGTTGTTATGCTCAAGCTGCAGGAGAAGTTTTAAAAGAAGATGAAGCCATAGACATAGTAATTGGGAATAATAGAAAAAAGGATATTATTCACATTTTAAAGGAGTATGTTTATGGAGAGACTCTAATTGATACCATTATTGATATCAATAAAGAGACAGAGTATGAAGAATTATCAATTGAATCCGTAGCAGAAAAAACGAGAGCATATATAAAAATACAAGATGGATGTAATCAATTCTGCTCTTATTGCATCATACCATATGCAAGAGGTAGAGTAAGAAGTAGAAGAGAAGATGATGTAATGAAAGAAGTTAAATCACTTGTAGCTCAAGGCTATAAAGAGATTGTTTTAACTGGTATTCACTTATCATCCTATGGTGTTGATTTTAATAATAAAGACGAGTTTACAGAGGATGCTCTAAACATGGAGCATAACCTTTTAAATTTAATTGTAGAATTAAGTACAATAGATGGACTTATGCGTATTCGTCTCGGTTCCTTAGAACCAAGAATAATTACTGAAAAATTCGTTAAGACTCTATCCAGTAATGATAAGTTATGTCCGCATTTCCATTTATCGCTACAAAGTGGTTCCAATGCTACATTAAAACGTATGAATCGTAGATATAATGCTACAGAGTATTTAGAAAAATGTAATCTGTTAAGAAAATACTTTAAAAACCCAGCAATAACTACCGATGTTATTGTAGGTTTTCCTGGTGAAACAGAAGAAGAATTCCTTGAAACAAAGGAGTTTGTTGACACAGTAAACTTTGCATCAATGCATATTTTTAAGTATTCCATTCGTAAAGGAACAAAAGCTGCAACGATGAAGGAGCAGGTAAAAGACGAAATTAAAACTGATAGAAGTAATCAGTTAATGGAACTTGAAAAAGATATGTCATATGCTTATAAAGAAGGTTTTATTGGCAGTATAGAAAAGGTATTAATTGAAGAATCTGTAGAATTAAATGGTAAGGTTTATCAAACTGGGCATAATGAAAGATATGTTAAATTAGGTTTTGAATCAGAAAAAGATTATACTAATGAAGTTGTAAATGTGAAAGTACTAGGTCTTCTTAACAAAGATATAATGTTCTGTGAAATAATGGATTGATATTTTTGAAAATTTATATTATTATATATATAAATACTTTGTGCGAAGATTAATTAGGCGAGTAAAGGGCGTGATGATATGCAGGAATTTAACAATACACAATATTTTAAGGTACAAAAAGAAAACGAATTATCAGTTAAAGATATTATATCTACTGTTTATAAAGCAATGACAGAAAAAGGTTACAATCCTGTTAATCAAATTGTAGGATATGTCATGTCAGGTGATCCAACCTACATAACAAACCATAATGGGGCAAGAAGCTTAATTATGAAGGTTGAGAGAGATGAAATACTTGAAGAACTGCTAAATGACTATATTAATCGTAATCTAGTGTAACCTTACCAATACGAAAAAACAAAGTGAGGCTTTAAGAGTTAGCGAGCGCTTTGTAATTATTGTACTGATATCCCATATTGGGTAATATCAGCAGAATGGAGATTTTTATGAGAATAATGGGGCTTGATTATGGTTCCGTAACTGTAGGAGTTGCAATTAGTGACGAACTAATGATTACAGCACAAGGGATTGAAACAATCCGTCGAAAAGATGAAACAAAACTACGCCAAACATTGGCTAGAATAGAAGAATTAATAAAGGAATATAAGGTTGAACTTATTGTATTAGGATATCCTAAAAATATGAATAATACCATTGGAGCACGAGCAATTAAGTCTGAAGAATTTGCTGAAAAGCTTAGAAAAAGAACTGGTTTAGAGGTTGTACTTTGGGATGAGAGATTAACTACAGTTGCAGCAAACAATACCTTAGATCTGTTTGATTTAAATTACAAAGAAAAAAGTAAAGTAGTAGATAAATTAGCTGCAGTACTAATATTACAAGGTTATCTTGATATGTTAAGTTTTAAAAAGAAAAATGAATTAAATTTGGATATGTTAGATGAAAACAATACGTAAATGTAAATTACGTATAAATATTACGGAGGACTAAAATGAGAAATAGTAAGAATACTGTTATCTTTACTACGGATGAGAATGAAGAAGTAGAATTCCAAATATTAGAGCAAACTAAGTTAAATGGTATTTCCTATATTCTTGTAACAGATGCTCTAGAAGATGCCCAAGAAGGAAATGCATATATCTTAAAAGATACATCTAGTGAAGAGGAAGAAGCTTCCGTATATGATATTGTAGAAGATGAAAATGAATTAGAATTAATCGGTAAAATATTTGCTGAATTATTAGAGGACATTGATCTAGAATAGTTAAGAAATAGAAATAACCGTTTGATTACGTTACAGATAATTAAAATAGATTTTTTATAAGTGCAATTCATTTTATTAGAATGAAATTAGAAAACAAAAAAAGTCGGGAAGGTGATCGACCATGCCTGTCAAACAGGAGCGATTCAAAACATTATTGAAAGAAAATGGGCTTAAAGTAACATCTCAAAGGATTGCTATACTTGAAGCATTAGAGAGTAGACCGGATAAGCATTTAACTGCTGAAGAAATATATGAATGTGTAAAAACAGAGAATCCTGACATTGGACTTGCGACTGTATATAGGACAATACAATTATTGGCAGAGTTAAACCTTATAGATAAGTTGAATTTGGGTGATGGTTTTGTTCGTTATGAAATCGGTAATAACGGTCAAGAAGATGCACATCACCATCATCATTTAATATGTTTAAATTGTGGAAATGTATTAACATTTCAGGGCGATTTTATGGAAGATTTAGAAGATAGAATACAAGAAGCCATGGATTTTAAAGTAGTTGATCATGAAGTAAAATTGTATGGTTATTGTAATACGTGTAATAAATAAAAGATAGTTATAAAGAAATTTCAATCTAATAAAGGAGGATGCACTTTATATGGTCTATACATAAAAAACCATTGGAGGTGCAATCATTTGAAAGAAAATAATACAGATTTAAAAGGGTTAAAAATAATACCCCTTGGCGGATTAGAACAAATAGGAATGAATATTACTGCATTTGAGTATAACGATAGCATTATTGTTGTAGATTGCGGTTTATCATTCCCAGAAGATGATATGTTAGGAATTGATTTAGTTATTCCAGATGTAACATATTTAAAAGAAAACTTAAGTAAGGTAAAGGGATTTGTAATCACACATGGTCATGAAGATCATATTGGCTCCTTACCATATATTTTAAAGGACGTTAATGTACCTATCTATGCAACTAAGCTAACTATAGGTATTATTGAAAACAAATTAAAAGAACACAACTTATTAAAGACAACAAAACGTAAGGTAATTAAATATGGTCAATCGATTAATTTAGGTTGCTTTAGAATTGAATTTATTCGAACAAACCATAGTATAGCAGACGCAGCGTCATTAGCAATATTTACTCCAGTAGGAACGATTGTTCATACAGGTGACTTTAAAGTAGATTACACACCTGTATTTGGTAGTACAATTGATTTACAAAGATTTGGCGAGTTAGGTAAAAAAGGAGTTTTAGCTTTACTTTGTGATAGTACTAATGTTGAAAGACCAGGTTATACAATGTCAGAGAGGACAGTAGGTAAAACCTTTGATAATATATTTGCAGAAAATATTAGAAGTAGGATTATCGTTGCCACCTTTGCATCGAATGTAGATAGAGTTCAACAAATTATTAATTCAGCTGCAAAGTATGGCAGAAAAGTTGTAATTGAAGGTAGAAGTATGGTAAATATTATTACTACTGCTACGGAACTCGGTTATATCACAATTCCTGATAACATGTTAATTGACATTGAGCAAATGAAAAACTATCCAGATGAGCAAATTGTTTTAATAACTACTGGTAGTCAAGGTGAAACAATGGCAGCCTTACCTAGAATGGCTGCATCGATTCATAAAAAAGTTTCAATTAAACCAGGTGATACTGTAATTTTTAGTTCCACTCCTATTCCGGGGAATGAAAAACCTGTATTCAAAGTAATTAATGAATTATCAATGAAGGGTGCTAAAGTTATATTCCAAGATACACATGTATCTGGTCATGCGTGTCAGGAAGAAATTAAATTAATGTATGCATTAACCAAACCAAAATATGCGATACCAGTTCATGGTGAATATAGACATTTATTAAAACACTCTGAAGTAGCACAAAGTATGGGTGTTCCGAAAGAAAATGTATTCCTATTATCATCTGGTGATGTTTTAGAATTTAAAGATGATAATGTTGGCATTGTTGGAAAAGTTCCAGCTCAAGGAATCTTTGTTGATGGATTAGGTGTTGGTGATGTAGGAAATATTGTAATTAGAGATAGACAACATCTATCTGAAAATGGTTTGTTAATTGTTGTTATTACTTTAGAAAAATATACAAATCAAATACTTGCAGGACCAGATATTGTTTCAAGAGGATTTGTTTATGTTAGAGAATCAGAAAACTTAATGGAAGAGGCAAGAATTGTTGTTAGTGAAGCTCTTGAAAAGTGTTTAAGTAAAAACACGACAGACTGGGGCAAAATGAAGACAGTTGTAAAAGATTCACTTAGCGATTATGTATGGAAGAAGACTAAGAGAAATCCAATGATACTGCCAATCATTATGGAAGTAAACTGATTGTAAAAGGAGATTATAAGTATGACTTCAAGGTCTACGAATGCAAAACTTGTTTTGAGAATTACTAGCTTTATATTTCGACTACTTTTTAATATTACATTCTATTTAGCTGTGATTTTTTTAATCACAAAAGTAAGTACAGAAATTTACAATTTCAGCTATCAGATCTTCGGACAAGTGACAGCAGCAGAGGAACCAGGTACGGATGTAGAAATACAGATCAAAAAAGGGGAATCTACTATGAATGTTGCTAGTAAATTAAAATTAAACAGAATAATAGTAAATAAGTACTCTTTTTATGTCAAAGCAAAATTAATGAAGCATGTTATTATGCCTGGTACTTACACTGTTAACACATCAATGACCTATGATGAAATATTTGATATCATTACAGTCCCATCTACTGATGAGGGTGAAGAAACAGAATAGTTAAGATAAGTGTAGATATTATATTAAATATAAGATATAATGTGAATAGTAAAGATAATCAAGCGAACCGTAGATATTGCGGTTCGCTATTTATTCGATAAGATTTACTTTTTAATTGTAACTATAAATTAATCGTTAAGATAAATAAAACTAGGAGTAACCATATGATAGTGGATGAAAGAATAACGGCATATATCAATTCTTTAGAAAAGGAACTACCACCTATTTTAAGTAATATAGAAAAAACTGCTTTAGTAGAAGGGGTTCCAATTATAAGAAAAGAAACTCAAAACTTCCTTAGAACTATGCTTTATATGAAACAACCTAAGAATATTCTAGAAGTTGGTGCAGCCGTTGGATTTTCCTCTTTATTTATGAGTGAATATGCAAGTTCTGACTGCAGGATTACAACCATTGAAAAGATGGAAGGAAGAATCAAAAAAGCAAGAGATAACTTTAAATTAGCATCCAAGGAAGAGAAGATTACCTTACTTGAAGGAGATGCTATGGAAATATTAATAGAACTTGTAGGTCAAAATAAAAGTTATGATTTTATTTTTATGGACGCAGCAAAAGCTCAATATATCTATTATTTACCTGAGATTATAAAACTACTTACAAAGGGTGGACTTTTATTAACAGATAATGTACTTCAAGATGGCACGGTGGTTCAATCCAGATTTGGTATTACAAGAAGAGACCGTACCATACATTCTAGAATGAGAGAATATCTTTACGAGCTTACTCATATGGAGGTATTTGAAACATCAATTCTCCCTGTAGGAGATGGAGTTGCATTAAGTGTGAAACTGTAATTGATTCTATTATCAAATTGTAAGTGTACAGGCTATATTAAGTATAAAGTGAAATGGATAATGGAGTGATTTGTTTTTAGGAGGATTAAAATGAGAGAATATAAAAAACCTGAATTATTAATACCTGCAAGTAATCTTGAAGTATTAAAAATAGCAATCATGTATGGTGCTGACGCGGTATACATAGGTGGTGAAATGTATGGGCTTAGAGCGAAAGCGAAGAATTTTAGTCTTGATGATATGAAAGAAGGCATTCGTTTTGCTCATGAACATGGTAAAAAGTTATATGTTACAGCAAATATTACTGCTCATAATGAAGATTTAGCAGGTGTAGAACAATATTTTAAAGAATTAAATGAAATAAAACCTGACGGTGTAATTGTATCCGATCCTGGAGTATTTGAAATCGCTAAAGAAAACCTAGAAGGTATAGAGCTTCATATTAGTACACAAGCGAATAATGTGAATTATGGTACCTACCGTTTCTGGCATCGTATGGGAGCTAGTCGTGTGGTATCTGCTAGAGAGTTATCTTTAGAAGAAATTAAAACAATTCGTGAAAACATACCAGATGAACTAGAAATAGAAACCTTTGTTCATGGGGCTATGTGCATAGCATATTCTGGTAGATGCTTATTAAGTAACTACTTTACTGGAAGAGATGCGAACCGTGGTGCTTGTACACATGCTTGCCGTTGGAAATATCATATTACTGAGTCAACAAGACCAGGTGAATATTTACCAATCGAAGAGAATGAAAGAGGAACTTATATCTTTAATTCCAAAGATTTATGTATGATTGAATATATACCTGACTTACTAAAAGCTGGTATTGATAGCTTTAAAGTAGAAGGTCGTATGAAAACTGCTTTATATGTTGCATCAGTTG
The DNA here is from genome assembly GCA_023424235.1 of Bacillota bacterium. Lineage (GTDB taxonomy): Bacteria > Bacillota > Clostridia > Lachnospirales > Lachnospiraceae > Anaerocolumna. The sequence continues at coordinate 2,874 of JAFAEB010000089.1, read as the reverse complement.
CAAGAACTTATCGTAGAGCAATCGATGATTTCTTTGAATCACCATTTAAGTATGAAGAAAACATACCTTACTATAAAGAAGAAATTTCAAAGTGTACTTATCGCCAATTTACTACAGGCTTCTTCTTTGGTAAAACCGATGAGGATTCTCAAATATATGATAATAATACCTACATTAAGGAATATACCTATTTAGGAATTATACAAGGTAAAAATGATGATGGTTTATATGAACTAGAACAACGAAATAAGTTTGTTGTTGGTGAAGAAATTGAAATTATGAAACCAGATGGTCGCAACATCATAGCTAAAGTAGAAAAAATTACGGATGAAGATGGAAATGAAATGGATAGTTGTCCTCATCCAAAGCAAAGAATATTTGTAAGCTTTGGTGTTGAATTAGAAGTGTATGATATTCTAAGAAGAAAAGAAGACTAAGTTTATATTAATAACTGTAATTAGAAATAGTCATAGATGGTGCCGTACTTTAAAATAGTGCGGCACCTTTTTAATTTCATAAAAATACGTCCTATGAAATATAAACACTCCGTGAGATTGCTCATGCAAAGCATAGGAAGTAATCGCATAAATGCGATGCATAAATGCGATGCATAAATGCGATGCATAAATGCGATGAATAAATGCGACGCTTTGCGGCGCGAGAGTTTGCCTTGGCAGACTCTTTGTTCTTATAATAGTAAATATGATATTGTATATTTTAGTAATTTACTTGTATAGTATGCGAAATTATGAGATAATTAAGTAGTAAATTATTACATGAAAATCAATAATACGATTGGCGAGTAGTTAACTGTAAATATGAGAAAGAAAGTAGGGTTTATTATGAAACAAGATGATTTACTCGATATAAAGGAGCAATTATTGTTAATCCCAATGCTCACAAAACGTGTGGATGAGCTAGCACGTAGCTTAAAGGAAGCAGAAGCAAATTATGATAAAATGGTACACAGTTATGAAGAAGAGAGCATGGATGTAAGAAAATTGGAAGAGAACTCTTTATCGGCTTTACTATTTAAATTTATAGGTAAATATGAAGATAAATTAGAAAAAGAATATAAGGAACAAATAGATGCAAAGTTAAAATTAGATGAGGCTAAAGTAAGAGTTTTTGAACTAAAACAGGATATTGAAGATACGAATAAGAGATTAATCGAATTAACAATAAATAAAAGAAATTATGAAAGAGAATTAAAAGACCGTGAAAGAAAAATCGAATCAGAGCTTAATAGTGAAGCATATAAGAAGTATTCTGAGCTAACAAAGGGTATAGAGTATCAAAAAAAACAGATACTAGAAATAAGAGAAGCAATAACAGCTGCAAATAGGGCCAAAGGAATCGCAGATAGTGCTAGAGGGCATCTTGATAGCGCGGATGATTTAGCAACTTATGATATATGGTTTAAAGGAGGAATGCTAAGTCATATGGCTAAATATGATCATATTGATGAAGCTGAGAATTATATGAATCGTTTATCCTCCCAATTGAAAGTACTACACAAGGAACTTACTGATATTCAGATAAATGATAACATTGGTATTAGTCAAATTAGCAGCGGGGAGAGAATAATGGACTACTGGTTTGACAATATATTTACAGACTTAAATGTAAGAGGTAAGATTCGTTCCAATATGGAAGAGCTAATGAGAATTAGTTCAAAGATTGACTCGATTATTCGTCAATTAGAACAAAGATTAAACGAGGGAAATCAAGAAATAAAAAAACTTGAGCATATGAAAGAAAATGTATTAATTTCTGTTTATTAATTGATTTTTTTTATGAGATTTATTCATCATTTTTGAACTTATAGTACTTAATAATACTTTTAATTGTCACTTTTAATATAATTGTATGAAAAAATGACACAATTCGTCAAAATGTTCTACTCATATAGAAGAAATTATACATTGCATTTTATTATTCTACATGCTACAATGAATGCCATTATAATATAGAAAGGTTGTGATGTTAGGGTTGGAAAAAAAGCTGACTTTGTATGGCTTTAACAACCTCACAAAAACACTTAGCTTCAACATCTATGATGTTTGCTATGCAAAAAGTGAGAGAGAGCAAAAGGACTATATTGCTTATATTGATGAGCAGTATAATTCCGAAAGATTGACAAAAATCTTATGTGACGTAACAGATATGATCGGTGCTCAGATTCTTAATATTTCAAAGCAAGATTATGATCCACAAGGCGCATCTGTTAATATTCTCATTGCCGAAGATAATTTGGCACAAGAATTTATTGATGAGTCTTGTAACCAAGGAAATATAAGTTCCTTAAAGACGGATATGGTCCACGCACATTTGGACAAAAGTCATGTTACGGTTCACACGTTTCCAGAGTATCATCCAGATAACTCTATTTCCACTTTTAGAGTAGATATTGATGTATCTACTTGTGGTGAAATTTCACCACTTAATGCGCTTGATTACCTAATTGGTAGTTTTGATTCAGACATTATTACAATTGATTACCGAGTCCGAGGATTTACCAGAGATGTTGAGGGTAAGAAATTCTATATTGATCACGACATAACGTCAATTCAAGATTATATTGATGACGTAACTTTAACTAGATATGATGCTATTGATGTGAATGTATATCAATCCAATATATTTCACACCAAGATGCTGATTAAAGAGATACAGCTGCAAAATTATTTATTTAATCTAGATGTTTACGAATTGCCTCCAAAGCAAAGGCTTGAGATTACAAGTAATCTACGTAAAGAGATGATTGAAATATTTAGCGGCATGAATATATATTAGTTGTGGAGGTAGAACTATGAATTTACTTTTACAACAAAAAGCGCCCATTCACGAAGCGCTGTTAAGACATAAATCAAA
>JAFAEB010000071.1 GCA_023424235.1 Bacillota bacterium | reverse complement strand
CCATTTGTACCAGAAGAGCTGCTTGCTCGAATTGAAGTTGCATTAAGAAGAAGTTTAAAAAAAATAGAAGAACCTGAATGTATTACCTACCAAGAGCTAATACTCCATCCTCAATCTCGTTCCATTTATTTAAAAGGTAAAGAGCTTAATCTGACAAGTCATGAATATGAATTGCTTTATCTTCTTATGATGAATCCAGGTAAAGTATATTCAAGAGAATCTTTATATGAGATTATTTGGAAGGGTGGCTATTATGGAGAAAACAATACAGTCAATGTACATGTAAGTAATATTAGAAAGAAGCTAAAGGAAATTGATAACAAGGAAGAATATATTCAAACCGTATATGGAATTGGTTTTAAACTAAAATAAATCTTTATAACTTCTTTAAAAGTTCTTTATGACTTATTAAATGTAAGTATTATATACTCTACTCATAACAAAGAAACTCATTCTTGGAGGACATAATATGAAAGAATATGTAGTTAAAACCAATAACCTAACCAAAACGTATGGTAATATATATGCCCTAAACCAGGTAAATATCAACGTAGAAAAAGGTACTATCTATGGACTAGTCGGGGATAATGGAGCTGGCAAATCAACTTTATTAAAATTATTAGTAGGTCAAAGTATTAAAACCAGTGGAGAGCTATATCTATTTCATTCTCACACTGAAAAAGATCTAGAAAGAGAAAGAAAACGCCTTGGTGCCTTGGTAGAACATACTGGCTTTTATCCAGAACTTACGGTTATGCAAATGCTAGAATATTATCGTATTCAACGAGGTATTCCAGGAAAAGCAAAAGTAAATGAAATTATCAATACTGTAAAACTTGATGAAAAAAGAAATTCTAAGTGCAAAAATTTATCTCTAGGACAAAAACAAAGACTTGGGCTTGCAATCGCATTAATTGGTGAACCTGAGCTTCTTATTCTAGATGAGCCAATCAATGGACTAGATCCAAGCGGTATTTTAGAAATTCGAAATTTATTACTTAAATTAAACCGTGAAAAAAACATGACCATATTATTATCTAGTCATATTTTAAGTGAATTAGAACATTTAGCTACAAGCTACGGTTTTTTAAGTAAAGGACGATTAATTGAAGAAATATCCGCTACTTCCCTACAAGAAAAATGTTCCGATAGCATTGAATATAAGGTTAGTGATCCTGCTAGCTTTATAGCACTTCTTGATAAATACTATAAAAATGATGTATGTAAATTATTAGCTGATAACTCGATTCGAATCTATAATCCGAAACAACTTACCGAAGTATATAGTAAACTAGCAGGAGACAATAACATATACGTTCTAGGTCTTACTACCATTAAAACTTCACTTGAAGATTACTATATGAACTTAAAGAATGGAGGAAACAAATAATGATGAATTACATTAAAAGCGAGCTTTACCGTACTCTTCGTTCAAAAAGTGTATATATATTAACAGGAATTCTTGTTTTGCTTGGTGTACTTTATAATGTTGCCATATATCTTTTTGCATTATCAGATGGGCCAACTTTTCCATACAATTCCACCTCCTTTAGCTACTCCTTTATCATAAGTTCACCTATATTTTTCTATGTAATGGCAGGAGTTATTGCAGGGCTTTTATTTGAAGGAAATAGAAAGAATGGTAACTTGAAAAACAGTTTATCTTTTGGTATCTCTAGAGATGCTATTTTTATCGGAAAAATTATTGTTTCAATTATTTGGTCAATTGTATCTTGTATCATCATATTATCTGCGTATATTATTAGTGCAGAGTTACTCTTACCTACAGCAGGACCAGCGACTTACATGGATATTATTCATGAGGTATATTCTGTCTTCTTCATTTGCATTGGTGCTATTATATCTATGCTTTTAGTTTCAGAATACTTTGATAAGCAACTCACAGGTGCAATGGTCTGGGGAACGATATGGTATCTTATACCTGTATTAATTAGCATGCTTGGATTAAAATTCAATTTATTTTATACAATCTCCAAATATTTACCTAATAGCATATATGAGCAAGGAATTACGATTAATTTATCAGCCAAAGAACTGATATGGGATACTGCCCAAGGAATGTTAAGGACTAATATTGTTGGTATTGCACATATTATCGTGTTTACTACATTAGGCATATTGCTATTACGAAAAAAGGATGTATAACATACCTTTACGAAATCAAGGAGGATTAGCCAAGTGACCATTACCCTATTAATTATATCAAACTGCATCTTGTTCTTAATCATGCTTTTTTTTATCTGTCGATATTATCTATTGAAGAGTTCTATAAAAAGATCATCCAAAGATTTATCTGATATTCATAAGCATCTCCTAGATAATCGTATTGTGACACTAACTTCTCCAAATAAGAGCCTAGAAGACCTTTTATTTCATATGAATCAAACATTAGAAGTAATTAGAACGAGCTATCAAGAATTTGAAAAGAAAGAAATTGCTTTGAAAGAGCAAATTGAGAATATAAGTCATGATCTAAGAACTCCCCTTGCTGTTATACGAGGTTATATAAAACTACTGAATAAAGAAGCTAATATTAACCTATCAGCAGATGAAATTGATATCCTTCATACCATCGATTGTAAATCAGAAAAAATGGAAGCCCTAATTCATGAATTTTATACCTTCTCTAAAGTTTCATCTACCGATTATAAAATAAATTTAGAGCCAGTTGATATCTGTCGTTCATTAAAAGAATCCATAATGGATAATTATAGTATCTTAGAAAGCTCAAACTTACAGATTACAGCAAAGATACCTGACTATCCCTTATCCATATTAGGAAATAAGGAAGCATTGGATAGAATATTTAATAACTTTTTTCAAAATGCATGTAGATATGCTTTATCCTATTTTGAAATTAGCTTAGAAAAAAGTAACAATGAAGTCACTGTAAGGTTTACGAATGATAGTAGTAAATTAACAACAAAGGACATTCCTCACTTATTCGAAAGATTCTATGTTAGTGATAGCTCTAGAAATGGAGATGGTACTGGACTTGGACTTACTATAGCAAAACATTTAGTTGAATCAATGAACGGAAGTATCAAGGTGACTCACACCGAGAAATCATCCTCTATTCTAGACATAAGCTTTCATATGAATTTACCTTGCTTTTAAAAGAAAAGATGGGATAACTTCCTATGATTTGCTTGTGCATCCTCACGGAGTGTTTTTATTTCATAGGACGTAACTTTCTTATGAAATAAAAAATAAGTGGACGGTTTGATTTCTCAAACAATCCACTTACTTATTAACAGGAATTAATAAATTGCTTTATTCAATTAAAAATGATTAAGCATAGTAATTTGCCTGTGTTTCATATAGCTTCGCATAAAGGCCTTTCTTCTCAATGAGCTGATTATGGTTTCCTTCTTCGCTAACCATCCCCTTCTCTAACACTACAATACGGTCACAGAACTTACAGCTACTCATTCGATGGGAGATATAAATGGCACTCTTACCTACTACCATCTGATTAAAATTCTCATAGATTTCCGCTTCCGCAATCGGGTCAAGAGCAGCTGTTGGTTCATCTAGAATGATAAATGGAGCATCCTTATAGAGAGCCCTTGCAATGGCAAATCGTTGGGCTTCCCCACCAGAGATATCAATTCCCTCTCCATTGTTGTTATATAGTCTACTCTTTACTCCCTTATCCATCTTTTCAACTCTTCTTTCAAGATCGACCTCTTTTATGGAGTTCCATAACTTCTCTTCGTCAATCTCAGTACCCCCTGCTATATTTTCATCTAGCTCAAGAGAAAATAACTTGAAATCTTGGAAAACAACAGAGAAGGCTTTTGTATACTCATTGTAATTATATTTTCGAATATCAATTCCATTTAAGGTAATATAGCCACTTGTCGGCTCGTAAAGTCTTAGAAGAAGCTTAATTAATGTTGTCTTACCAGCACCATTTTGACCAACGATGGCCATAGTTTCATTAGGCTTAAAGGTTAAATTAATGTGACTTAAAATTTTGGTCTCTGTATTTGGATAAGAAAAGCTTACATCATGAAAGGCAAATATATAATTACCATCATCTCTTTTTTCAATTGGTAGACTTCCATCATAACTCATACAAGGAGTCTCTAAAAATTCTGTGTAGTTATCTAAAAAGTCAGAACGATATAAAAATTGATTTAAAATCTGTGTAAATAACATAATTGAATTTACTACTTTATTAATGGAACCAGCATATAAAATAACATTACCAATAGGGATTACACCATATATGGCTTTTGCCCCTATAAACACATAGGATATACCAGATGCTATCTGACTCATAAAGGCATTCATTGCATAATAACGCCCTGTATCACTGGCCGCTACTATAAAACCATGAAGGGCCTCCTTCTCTAGCTTTCTTAGCTTAATATCAAAGGTATCTTGCATCTTATAAATACGGACATCTTTTGCATTCTTCTGGTCTGCAATCAAATTAACTAAATATCCGAACATGGAGTTAACATGGTCGTTATGCCTTGATAAGTCATTAAAAATTTGGGTAACTCGTTTACTACTTAATGCATAGATAAGTATCATTACTGCATAAATAGCTAGAAGCACGATGGTTGATAGGTAGGAATTAAAGAAGCTTTTATTACTACTATCCACTTGTAAGAATAATATTACTGCAAATATAAGGGAATAGAGAATCGATACTCCATATTCAATTAAACGATACAAGTCAAATATCTGATCACCTGTTCCCCCCATACCACGAGCAGATAAATCTGTCTTACGTAAAGAATCTAAGGTTTCTTGCTTTTCAAATCTTTCATACTCTATTTCATAAGCTTTCGTAGCAATCCGTTGCTTAATCATACTGTCACAATTCTCTCTAATTAACTCTACTCTTTGATCACAAATTTTACCTATGATACCTGCTGCTAATTGACTTAGTAGTAATATGGTTACATAAACAATCGCTTCGTTAAAATTACCTCCAATGAGGGCGTTAAGGATCTGTGCGGAAAAATATAGACCTAAAAATGGGATTGTTGCTTTTATAAAACCACCGATTACTAAAACCCATACTATAGAACGGTAACTCACCTTAATCATTTTTATAAAAGATAATACTTTACGAATGGATGACTTTGGCTTCATACTTTTCCTCCTCTCTATAATACTTACTTTGAATTTCAAACATATGGGCATATCTACCACTTAAATTAATTAATTCATTATGTGTACCTTCTTCCACAATCTTTCCATTCTCAAGGAATAGAATCTTATCACAAAATCTTGTAGAAGCAAGTCTATGAGAGATAAATAGAGCAGTCTTTCCTGATATTACTTCTTCATATTTTTGATAAACTTCATGTTCCGCAATTGCATCAAGAGCTGCTGTAGGCTCATCTAATAATACTATTTTACAGTCCTTATATGAGGCTCTTGCAAGCATTAACTTTTGAATTTGCCCTCCGGATAACTGAATACCATCTTCTTCAATATCTTTATTAATATGGGTTAGTTCTTTCTTAGGTAAGCTATCTACTTTTTCCCATAATCCTGCTTTTCTAATTGCTTCCCTACATTCTTGTAAGTTAAGCTCCTCTTTGCTTCTACATGCAACATTTTCTGCTATGGAGAAGGAAGGAAGAAAGGCTTCCTGGAATACAACTGCCAAGTATTTATAATAATCTTCTAAGTCTAAGTCTTCTATATCAATTCCATTAATATAGATATGGCCTTTTGTAGGGCGATAAAAGCCACACATTAACTTAACAATTGTCGTCTTACCAGCTCCGTTGATACCAACAAGGGCTAATTTTTCTCCTGGGTTCATGGTAAAGCTAATATCATCAAGAATTAGCTTTGGCTCTGGCTCTTCTTCTGTTTTTGGATAAAAAAAGGATACATGTGAAAACTCTATTTTAATTGCTTTCGATTTTTCATCTAGAGTTAATCCATCTCCGTGATGAAAGATAGTCTTTAAATCTAGGAATTCTCTAAGGAAGTCAATCATTTTTTGAAATCTTCCAATCTCCATAACTGTAACGGTAATTTCATTAAAACTCATAGAGAAACTTGCAATAAGACCCATATATAATACGAAATCTGAGATTTCCATACCTTCTTTTAGCAATCCTATTAAATAAAAGTAGCAAATACCTTCTCTTATTAGTTGTAATGCTAAGCCAAGTAAGTCATTAGCAAAATATCTGCTTCTTTCTTTCCCAATTAAGGCTTGATATTTTTTATTGGCTTCTTCATACTTACCTGTTAGCCAATCCTTTAGGTGATATAAACGAATATCCTTACCTGCATTTACATCATAGGCTTGTTTGTCAAAATATTTCTTTGTTATATCTAGCCCTGCTTTTTTATCCTTATTCTTATATTCATATTGATTTACCAATCGGTAGCAAATGAATTGAATAACAGATATAGCAAGTAGTAGAAGGATAATTAGGTAATGAACATTTGCGATTAATATGGTATATAGAATTAATCCAAGAATTCCAACTAAGGCACGGACATTTAGGTGTAGAGTTCCTTCTAGTCCCCAGTTATTACCTCCAACTGCGTCCATGGCCTTACCCATTAATTTTTGGATTTTATCACTTTCATATTGAACATAGTCAACACTCATAATCTTTCTACAGATGCCTCTTATCATCGTACCAGCTCTAAATTCTATATATTGATTCCGATTCCTTCTTACGAAAAAGGTTGAAACTGCACTAAGCAAACCATATATGGCAAAAACTCCCATTGTACCAATTGCCATATCCTTAACCGAAAGCTTTAGCTCTAGCATTTTAATTACCATAGCTGGTAATAAGATTAGTAGGAAATTAGATGCAACTTGTAGTATCACTTCAAAAACTGCAAAAATAACTGCTGACTTATCGTACTTCCATAAACTTTTATAGATGTAACACTGATTGCTAAAGGAGCTATATGCCCTCTTTTCCTTTTCCATTAACGATTCCTCCTTTTTAAATATCCCTTTATTAGCTAAATTGTTCTGGCTTCTTTATGTATCCACTATACCATAGAAGAAATAAAACTTTAAAAAAATGCACGAGAGGTATTATCTCGTGCATAAACGGTAAATTTCAAATGTAATCACAAGGGTAACATTATTTCTGTAACAAAAACCCCTGGTTCATTCTGTCTATTAATATAGCCATTATATTTTTCAACAATTAGGTTAATTCTCTTTAGGCCATGACCATGATTTCCTCTTTTATTCGTTATCCACTCATTATCTAGCTTGCGAACCACTTCATTGGTTGAATTGGTAACAGAGATATAGAGCTGTTTTTTTAGGATTCCAATATAGAGTCTAATAAAAGATTGTCCATCCTCTATCTTTTCACAAGCTTCCATAGCATTATCAAGTAGATTACCGATTAAAGCACACAGATCAATATCACTTACTTTTACCTCTTTTGGACACACTGCTTTATACTCTACATCAATGCCATTATGGATAGCAAGTGATATCTTTGAATTTAAAATCGCATCTAGATTCACGTTACCAGATTCAATTAATTGATTTACATGATCTAAGTCTTCTTCAAGTAGTTTTAAATATTCCTTTAATTCATCAAACTGTCCCATGGTAACATAGGCTTTCATGGCTTGCAGATGATTGTGATAATCATGGCGCCAGCCTCTCATGGTTGTATAAATATTTTGAACTTCCTGAACATGCTTCTCAAGTATCTTGTTTTGAAAAACGATATTTTTCTCTTCCAACCTCTTTGTAATAAAAGGAATTTTCAATGCTACCACCTTTTCTCTATGATATAAAAAGCCTTTACTTATTTTTATAATATTTTATAAAGGCGTCATTCACATTTTTATATGCATTTCTACTAACAGGAATTATCATATTATCAGCCAAAATACATTCTGTTTTTAATACACGGTCTACATATTTTAAGTTCACTAGGTAGCTTCTATGGGTAGAAACAAATCCAGCCTTTTCTAGACTACCTAAGCTAGCAATAATTAGCTCACTTACTTCTTGTAGGCTCTTCTTAACTCGATATTGCTTTGATTTTAAATAGAGATTAAGATAATGACCATTAACCTCGATATAATAAATATCATCTAGATTAACTTTTATCGTCTCTCCCTCTTGCTTTTCAATTAAATAACAAGATTCCTTAAATAATTGCTTACTAATCTCATCTAAAACTAGGGTTAGCTTTGGTAAATCAAGCGGTTTTAGGAGATAACGATACGCATTTACCTCATAGCCTTCAAATACATATTCTCGTCTATTTGTTAGAAATATGATAGGAATCTTACTATCATGGCTACGGATAATTCTTGACAATTCCATCCCATTCATCTCTTCCATATCGATATCAAGAAATATAACATCGAAAGGGTAATTCTCTTTATGTTCAAATAAAAAAGCCTTTGCACTTTTAAAAGTAGAAAGTTCACACTGCCTAGCAGAATTCTTTTCCCATTCCTTTGTCATATGATTCATGTATGATAATTGAACGCTCTCATCATCGCAATATGCTATCCTAAGTTTGTCTGCCATATGTCCTCTCCAACGAATAAAAAAATAATAATAGATTAATAATTGCATTTATCATACCATAATTTCCTACATTAATCTATCCTAATATACCTAAAAATGTAAGGAAAGATGATTATGAGTCTTAAGAAAAAAGTAAACAAAAGTTAATACATAAGCAATTTATTCTATGCTATAATAATTTAACAATTTATGCTAATACTTCAATTAAAAGTGAATAAGAGGATTCGTCTAAATCTTTATTCGCATATATTTTTTACTTCTTACTAAGGGTTGAAAGGAAATATTTGTGGCAATACTGTAACTACTAAGGTCTATCATATCATAAATATAATAGAATTAAGATTATATTGGAAAAGAGGTCTTTATGAAAATAAAACATCAAATAAAACGTGTCTACACCATAGCAAATAAAAGTTTTCTAATACTGCTTATAGCACTATTACTAAGTAGCTGTACAAGTAAGGATAAGGATAATTCAAAGGAGCAAGCTAGCCCTGATACAAGCGTTGGTACAGGTAATGAGACAAAAACACCAGATACTACAGATGGACTTGGTGATGAGAAAAAGCCTGATACAACGGATGGTAATGCAGATGAAGCAAAACCAGAAGACGCTAACTTTAATGAAGAAGCTGACGTAATAAAAGATGGTAACTTTTTAGCATACCTTAACGGAATTGACCCTGTAACGAAAACCCTAACTGTAGACGATATCGAATGGATACCTGCTACTGATCCAGATCGTTTAAAAGAAATTGGGGTTAATCCAGATGATGTGTTAGAATATCACATCTACAACCCAATTGAAGAAAACATAACCTATAACTACAGTGATACCCTAAAAGTAGAGCTTGTTGACGAAGTTAATACCGTAGAAAAAACAGTTGAAGACTTAGTTAATGAGTTAACAGCAAATAAGATTCTTTGTCATGTGACCATAGCCGATTCAGAAGTTGTTCAGATTACTGAACAATACACACCATAAATAATCCTAAAAAAGGAGGTTGTTCATCGTAACAACCTCTTTTTTGTGCATTTAAGCAATAACTGATTGGTATGTCAAAAGCTATATTAAATTTAATAGTTCAGCAATTTGCATATAGTCAAAACCTCATGCTTCGTTTCAATGCATAAGAAGTTCTAATACTTTCATAATTTGCTTAGACATATCAAAAGACAGATAACTCGCTTCGCTCAAACAGATCTGTCTTTCGATATAATACAAATTATGAAAGCAAAGAACATCTAACGCATTATAATAGGCGCATTCGTTCTTTTGCTTTATGCAAATCGCTAGTATCATTTTATATAATAAATCTTTTGACACCTAAATCCTAGTAATTGATATTATAGTATTTATCAAATACAGCCTTATATTACAGCTTTAAAAAATAATACTCGTAATAATAGCACTCGATATAACTCCTACAAAGGTTGCAAATAAGGCACCTAATAAGGTATATCTGGTCTTCTTAACGCCAGCAGTCATAAAGTAAACCGTCATGGTATAGAATACGGTTTCTGTACAACTCATAATAATGGAAGCTAATCTACCAAGGAATGAATCTGGTCCATACTCCTTAAAAATATCAAGAAGAAGTGAAGTTGCTGCGGAGGAAGAGAATAGCTTAACGGTTACTAAAGGAACAAGCTGAGAAGGAAAATTAAGCTTGCTCGTAAGAGGGCTTACAACTTTGGCTAACATATCAAGTGTTCCAGATGCTCTTAAGATACCGATGGCAACCATTAATCCAATCAGAGTTGGCATAATGTTTAGAACGACCTTAAATCCATCCTCAGCACCTTTGGTAAATTCAGAAAATACCTGTGTTTTCATTAGCAAACCAAAGCCAACAATATAAAATATTATAAAAGGAATAATAAAATCAGATATGTACAACAAGAATCCCATAAGCCTAACCCACCTTTCTCTTACTTAATTTTCGTGCCAATAAGGAGAAGATAACACCAGCAATGGTGGAAATTGTAGTGGCAATAAGAGCTGCCCCTAATATTTCAGTAGGGCTAATGGAACCATACTGACTTCGGTAAGCAATGATATTAACAGGAATAAGCTGAAGAGAGGATATGTTAATAATTAAAAAGGTACACATATCACAGCTAGCATATTCACTGTCTTTATTTAGAGCCTTTAACTCCTTCATGGCTTTAAGGCCCATAGGAGTTGCTGCCCACCCAAGTCCTAAGATATTTGCTATCATATTAGAAGCTATGTACTCATTGGCTGGATGACCTTTTGGTATATCTGGAAAAAGTAAGCGAATAATAGGATGTAGGGCTCTTGTAAATGCATCGGTAATACCAGATGCTTTTGCAATCTGCATAATTCCAGTCCATAAAGACATAACACCAAGCATAGCGATGCATAAGGTAATTGCTTCTTTTGCAGAATTAATAGAGGCAGTACTTACCGCATCAATCTTACCATTAAATACTCCTACAATAATTCCGATTATGATCATGAAACCCCATAAATAATTTAACATATATTAATAATACACCCTTTCTTTATAAATCCATGAAATAAAAAAAGACTTACATACTCTTTTCAATCTATTCTGATTAAAAATAATATATGCAAGTCCTAACTATTATCCCTTAGAATTTTGATCTATTGGGTTTATGTATTATTTTAGCTTATTAGAAATAAATATACCATAATTTATGATTCTATCGTTTTTAGCTTATTAGAAATAAGTAAACCATAATTTATGATTCTATCGTTAATCTTCTTAAATACAGTTATTAGATCTAAGGCCTATTCTTCTTTTCCATAGGTACCATAATACTTACCATAATATCTACCGTAATATTCGGTATCAATATTAACCTTGTTAAGAATTGCTCCAAGTATCTTACAGCCAGATCTCTCTAACTGATTCTTAACTGTTTGTGCAAATTTATGACTAATGGCATTGGATTCAATTACTAAGATGGCACCGTCTGCAATCTTTGCAACAATGGCACTATCAATAACAGAACCAAGAGGAGGAGAATCAATAATTACATAGTCATATTCCTCTCTTAACTTTGTAATTAAAGCCCTAAATCGATTATGTTCTAATAATTCTGCTGGGTTTGGGCTATAGGTTCCAGCAAATATAATATCCATATTCGGTATATCTGTACTATGTAATACTTCCTCTTCTTTTGCTTGTCCAGATAAATAATGAGTAAGGCCTGCTTTAACCTCTCCTACCTTATAACGACCAACTAATACCGATTTACGTAAGTCAGCATCTACTAGCAGAACACGTTTTCCATTCTCAGAAAAAGATACTGCTAAGTTAAAGGAAACACTGGATTTACCTTCATTTGGAGTACAACTTGTAATTACAAGCACTTTATTATCGTCTCCACAGAACTCAATATTGGTTCTTAGTGTTTTATAAGCTTCATTAGAACGATAATCTAGAGCATTTCTTTTTTGAAATATTATTTTATCCACTTATAACACCTTAACCTTTCTTAACCGATTTCTTTGCACGTTTTCTTCTTTTCTTATCCATTGCCACTTTTTTATGCTCATTTGGCTCTACTGGAATAATACCAAGAGTCGTAATTCCAAGATAACGGCTAACATCTTCAGCATCTTTAATGGAGTCATCTAATAGGTATATAACTACAAATATACCAGCTGCAAATAAAAGACCAAGCACTCCACCAATTAAGGTATTACGTCTAATATTTGGACTAGAAGGTGTGGTACTCATATGCCCTTCTTCAACAATAGTTGGTTTTTCAGAATCCATAATACTAGCAATACGTTCACTAGCAACCGTTGCAAAGGTATCAACAATACTTTTTGCAATATAAGGGTCTGGATATTCTACCTTAATCTCAAGAATACGTGTATTAGAAGGATTGGATACGGTAACTATATCAAGCATCCCTTGATAACTCATATCAAGACCTACCGCTTCAATCACACCTTCTACTACAGGTCTACTTTTAACGAGAACCATATAGTCTTGGGTAAGCTGGGTACCAATCTGAAGATCTGCAAGACTTGTTAGGGTGGTAGACTTACTAAGGATATATAATTGTGTCCTTGAAGTATAGATAGGTGTAAGAGCAAAGCTACTTACTAGTCCAAAGCCCGTTGCAAACAAAATACCAGATATAACAATAATCCATAATTTTCGTTTTAACACATGAAACAATTCTAACAAATCAATTTCGATTTCATCACTTACGTGTTGATCCATTCTAAACTCCCCTTTTAGATAAACTTATTTTGTAATAACTTCGTCGGATTATGATATAGAATTTCCTCCATCATCCCTTGGCTAATATGTTTTTTTAAATTAACAATAGCACTATTTAAAAGAGGAGTGCGCATCTTTTTATCATGACAGTCACTGGACAAAAAGTGAATAAAACCATTCTTAATTAGATTTCTATGATACTTACTCTCCATATGAAAGATACCACCAAGTAAACTATCTGTGTTCATTTGAAGATAAACGCCTAATTCAATTAAATCCATAATACGATCTTCACTCTTCTTTAAGCATTGATACCGCTCCACATGAGCTAAAATAGGTGCATATCCTGCTCGTATCAGATCTCCTAACCCCTTAAATATAATATCAAAAGACTCCTGAATACGAAACTCTACTAACACATACTTGGTATCTGCAATGGTGAGTGCCCTTTTCTCTTTTAAATCATCTATAATCGAGTCACTATAAAACAACTCATTTCCTAATAAAATCTTAAGCTCTGGTGAGATGCTACTAGCAACTTCTTGAATCACCTTAAGCTT
>JAFAEB010000015.1 GCA_023424235.1 Bacillota bacterium | reverse complement strand
ATAGATACCACTAGAGGACTCCATTAAAGCCTTATATTCCTTTGCGGTATAATAAGTTGAGTATGGATCACCTAAACTTGCTAATAAGCCTTTATAGATACCATCTGCAAATTTATCCTTATCAACTTCCTCCATATAATACTTATCAATAAGTGCTTCTAATTTATTTATTTTATTTATTATAGCTGTTGTTTCATCACTTTCGATATTCGTGCTTTTAACCTTGTTATTCTCATTGGTTTGGGCATTACTATTATTAGGAAGTATACCATCTACTTTTGTTACATATAGAGTAAAAGCAACTGTTAATAAAACCAATGCTCCTGCTAATCCAGATAAAAATCCAGTTAGAAACTTATTCTTCATACTCGCACCAAGCCTTTCTAGGAGCTATATCACAAGTCAATATGTATTAACAGTGAATCTCCTAATTCATATTAATAACTTACATAATCTAGCGGATCAACATAGCTACCATCTACAGAAATCCCAAAATGTAAATGTGGACCTGTAGAAACACCAGTTGAGCCTATTAAAGCTATTTCCTCACCTTGGTTAACATAATCACCAACGCTTACAAGTAATTTAGAGCAATGCATATAAACAGAAAAAGAACCATCTCCATGAGATAACATAATGTAATTTCCTGCAGCAACTTGATAGGATGCTGTAACAACGCTTCCACTTTTTGCTGCTATTATCTTAGTCCCTGTTGGAGCACCAATATCAATTCCTTTATGATAGGTACTAGCACCTGCAGTAGGTTGACTTCGATAACCAAAATAAGAGGTAATACGTCCACTCGCTGGTACTGGCCATATATAATCACCTTCTACTTCTTTGTTTGTACTACTTCCACTGCTAGCCTGGTTATTCGTATTCTGCTTATTCTGCTCCGCTTCTTTTCGTCTACGCTCTTCTTCAAGTCTCTTTTGCTCTGCTTCTCTTGCTTTACGTTCTGCTTCTATTCTTTTTCGTTCAGCCTCTAATAATTGCTCAATTAAATCTTCTTGAGCTTCAATTTTAGAGCTAACTTCTTCTGAAAGTTCCTTGGTTTCTTTGATGCTTTCATCATATTTAACCAATTCCTTGTTTTTCTCTTCCGCTAAGTGAACCACAGTTTCTTGTTCATACTCTACTTCTTCTTTTAGTGCATTTAATATCTGTAACTTCTCTTCAATAACCTTTTCTTTCTCAATTACTTCTTCTTTTAATTTTGTATAATTATCAAGAAGGCTATTGTCATATTCCGTTATTTTGGCTGTATACTCCACTTGATTTAAAATATCCGCCAAATTGTCAGCTTGTAAAATGAGATTTAAATAAGCAGTATCACCATTTTCATACATATATTTAATACGCTTTTTCATGATGTCATATTGATTTTCTTCCATTTCTTTCGCTACAATCAGTTCTGCTTTCGCTGTCTCAAGCTCCTCGTTTGTAGCACCTATCTGGTTATTTAATAAATCAATTTCTTCTGTTAATTTACTTAATTCCATATCTAGTTTTTCTATATAATTAAGTATATCATTCTTTTCCTTTTCTAATTCCTTTAATCTTAATTCTGTTTCTTCTTTCTTTTTTTCTAAATTCGTCTTTTCTTCCTTTGCTTTATTAATTTCATTTGCATAAGAGTGAACAGTAGCAATACTAATTACAAAAACTGCTGTAAGTAGGAGCGCTATTCCTTTTATGAATCTTCTTTTCATATTATGTAAGTTTTCTTTATCAGCAAAGGATACTTTTTGGTGTTCCATAGGACTCCTTCCTTCCTTTGTTCATTGCCTCTAACGTTGTCTTAAATGTTTTTTCACTGTCATATAACTACCAATAAAACCAATACCGATTCCAATTGCTAGTGATGTAGGTATTAAGATAGTAAAAATTGATTCCACTTCTAAAAATTTGAAGGTTCGAAACATATTAAAATACTTCTCTGTAATATATGATATTATTTTATGATAAATGAAATATAATAATGTAACTGGTAGTACAGAACCTAAAATTCCAATAATAACTCCTTCCACTACAAATGGAGCACTTATAAATGAATTCTTAGCACCGATTAATTTCATAATTGATATTTCTTCTTTACGAATCGCAATTCCCATGGTGACCGTTGTACTAATTAAAAATACGGCTACCGCTAATAAAATAATTATGATACCAGCAGAAACATATGCTACAATTGTACGAAAAGTTTTAAAAGTATCTGCAATTGATTCTGAATGATTTACTTGCCTTACCCCGTTTAGGGTCTCTATGTACTTGACTAATTCCTCTTGTTTGGCTACATCATTTAAATATACAGATAGTGACGCCGAATCCTTTAATGGATTATCATTACCAAAGGTCTCGGCTAACTCTTCACTTAAATACTTACTCTTGTAATTTTCCCATGTTTCTTCAGCTGAAATATATTCTATCTTATCTACTTCCAGGCGAAGTGCTATGGTATCACGGATTTGTAAAATATCCTCTTCTAAAATACCGCTATCAAAAAAAACCGTTACCCCAACAGAAGTCTCGGCTGTTTTAATCATAAACCTAAAATTAGCTATTACAAAGTAAAATATGCCAAATAGGAATAGACAAGCTGCTATTGTTCCAATTGAAGCAAGGGAAAACATCCTATTTGACCTAATGTTCTTAAGCCCTTGCTTCAAGCTATAATTAAATGTACTAACGCGCATGGGTGTATCCACCTTTTTGTTCATCACTGATTAAATTACCTTTGTTCATGGTAATTACTCGTTTTTGCATCTTGTTTACTATCTCACTATTGTGTGTAACAACTACAACAGTGGTTCCTCTTTTATTAATCTCATCTAATAAGTGCATAATTTCCCAAGAATTTTTAGGGTCAAGATTCCCTGTAGGTTCATCCGCAAGTAAAATTACCGGATTATTTACAAGCGCTCTTGCAAGAGCAACTCTTTGCTGCTCTCCTCCCGATAACTGATTAGGAAAAGATCGAAACTTATCAGAAAGTCCCATAATAGAAAGCATAGCTGGTACTTGCCTTTTCATAATTCTTATAGGCACTTCTGTTACTCTTTGAGCAAATGCAACATTTTCATAAACATTTCGATCCTTAAGTAGGCGAAAGTTTTGAAATACTACACCAATGCTTCTACGGTATGTTGCTATTTTTCCACCTTTTAATCTAGATAAATCCTTATAATTAACATAAATTTTACCACTTGTTGGTTCAATCTCTTTTAACATTAATTTAATTAAGGTGGATTTGCCAGAACCGCTGCTACCAACGATAAAAACAAACTCACCTTTTCTAATTTGTAAGTTAATATTGTTAATAGCAGGAATTCCTCTTTGGTACTCCATAGAAACTTTATCAAAGACAATAACAGGGCCATCAGAGCCTTTAAATTGTTTTGTTAAATCATAGGAAAATCCCATTTTAATACTCCAAAGTTTCCATGTATTTCATGTATTTTACTACCATAAGGGCAATTTTAAATGTAATAGCATCTTCGAATACTCTTAGATCTAAGTTTGTACTCTTTTGTAACTTATCCAAACGATATACTAAAGTATTTCTATGGATGTATAATTGTCTAGATGTCTCAGATACATTTAAACTGTTTTCAAAGAACTTATTGATTGTAGTTAAAGTTTCTTCATCAAACTCATCTGGTGATTTACCATCAAAGATTTCTTTGATAAACATTTTGCATAAAGGCATAGGTAATTGATAGATTAAACGACCAATTCCTAAATTGCTATACGCTACAACATTACGTCCACTATAGAAGATCTTACCTACATCAAGAGCCATCTTCGCTTCTTTATAAGATCTAGATACGTCCTTAATTTCATTAACAATCGTACCAAAAGCTACATGTACTTTTGTCATCGCTTCTGTATTAAGCATGTCTAATATAACTTTAGCAGTTTTATGCATATCGTCATAAGTTTCATTTGCTTTTAATTCTTTTACTAGGATAATATTCTTTTCATCAACAGCTGTAATGAAATCCTTTGTCTTACCGGAGAATAAACCTCTTACTGTTTCAAGAGCATTTACATCTTTTTCATTTTTAGTTTCGATAATAAATACAACTCTTCTAACATCTGTTTCAATGTGAAGTTTTTTTGCACGATTATAAATATCTACTAATAATAAATTGTCAAGTAATAAGTTTTTAATAAAGTTGTCTTTATCATATCTTTCTTTGTAAGCAACTAATAAGTTTTGAATTTGGAAGGATGCTATTTTACCTACCATGTATACATCATCACTGTCACCTTTTGCTAAGATAACGTACTCTAATTGATGTTCATCAAAAACTTTAAAGAATTGATAACCTTGTAATACTTGGCTATCTGCTGGAGATTCAACGAAAGCTAATACTGCATTCTCATAATCATCTGCATTACTAATGGTTGTCGCTAAAGCTTTACCTTCTGTATCCATAACACAAATATCGATACGAGTAATGGATTTAAGGCCTTCTATGGTGTTTTGTAGAATTTGATTGGAAATCATTTAATTACTCCTTTTAGTATTTTTAATTTTTTATTATATTTTACAATTTAAATTATATTTAAAATCATTTTAACATTAAATTAGTTGAAAGTAAACTAATAAAGTATAAATTTTTAGTAATTTTTCATACAAAAAGGTGATATATAGATAATAAATAAATTGTTCATTAAATAAACAAATTGGTTTTTTATAAATTTTTAATAATCTAGTTATATATTACCTAGTTTATAAAAATAAATACCATTTACTTAAGGTAAAGTATT
>JAFAEB010000321.1 GCA_023424235.1 Bacillota bacterium | reverse complement strand
GGTATAATGTATATCTTTATCATTAGGTGTGGTCTCTACTGGGAGAGCTTATTGTCTATCTGGTAGTGGATGCCGTTCCAACCTAGAACAAAGTCTGCATTGGAGACTCTCCGGCGCAAAGAATAGGAAGTTATTCCTCGTATGAAATAATAAATCAGGAGCTGAAAAATCAGCTCCTGTTCCATTTTAAATCATCATCTATCTAATATTAACTGGTTAATAATTCTTATTAAAAATCACCTATACTTGATGCATTCTCTTCATTCTCTTCTTTCATGTTTCGGAAATAATTTGTAATTAGAATAATACCAACAGCAGAAAGCAGAATAACAACACCAAGTATTATATTTGATAGGTCTGATTCCTCTGGAATTAATCCTAATAAGATTCCTCCTATATTTATGGCCATATGTAATAATATACCACCATATAAGGATTTTAGTTTAATACATACATATCCAAAGAATATACCGATTAGAAAAGCATAAACTCCTTGCACAAGATTCATGTGATAAATACCAAATAAAACAGCTTGAAATATATTTGCGGCAGTTAAGGACATAATCTTCTTTGACTTATGTAGTATTACACCACGGAATATTAGTTCTTCTGATATTGGAGCAATTAAACCTATATAAATCACAGATATTATACTATTACCCATTACTAATTGTTCCATTAATTCTTGATAGGATTCAAACCATTCTGGTTTTAGATAAGCTATTAAATTAAGTAAGAATGACACACCTACTTGTAGACAAAGTCCTAGCACTATAATTAATAGAAAATTCTTAGGTTGAAAAACTGCATGAAAATGCTTTTCATCATTCCCCTTTTGTAATTTCATAAACCATATACCAAAAATAATTGCTAGGGTTATGGCAGCAGCTGCGGCTATGGTAAGTAATACCTCAGAACTTAAACCAGCTGCAATTTCATTACCAATAGCAGCTGGATCTGTTTCACCACTAACAGCCATATTAAATCCTAAAATAATACCATAAACCATTGACCCAATAAATGTAACTACGATTTGTACAAGTAAAGCCAGTAAAAATGGTACTGTACATTTTAAATAACCACCTACTTTATTCATAAGACTCTCCTTTTTAATTTATATGTATCTATCAAGCGGATATTCATCTACCGCTTTACTACTTATTTTAATTATATACTAACTCTTTCAGTCGTCTTTTTCAATATTTAATAATGTAGTTAATCTGTTAAGTTCTGCTTGATTCTTAGTTTTTATTATTACTTTTTCATTATTTTCTAGAACGAGTATACTATATCTAATAGTCTCGTTAAAATAATCATAATAGTAATCATCTCCAGTACATAACACTCAAACTGATTTGACTAGTTGTCTTAGGTTTAATACATCAAATATTAAGTTTTTACTCGTTTTATATTTAGTTATTACTTAAATTCTTTATTACTTTTGAATTAATAAAATAAACTATAATAAATCCTATTAGCCAAGTAAATCGAGCATAATAATCAAAATTGATATTGATAGTTCCAGTAATAATTGAAGGTAATATCGTGGTTCCCATTGTGATATACGAAATTCCTTTATATTTGGTATATTTCTTTATATCCTCTTCCTTAATATTCTTACTTTTATAAAGTATTAGATTAATATTCTGTTGTGTCCAAATTATCACACCTACAATTATTAGTAATATGGCAAGTAACATTGCCACATAATAAATTATTTCTTTCCCCATGTAAATTTACCTAATATGATGTAAGTAAATAATACACATCACAGTCCTTTCTTCTTCATTAAATAGAATATCCATACATATTATTTTCTAAGATATATTCCCAAACTAGTAAATTATTAATAGTTTTATAATATGCTATTTTTGCTGATGTTCTATCCATATATGATTTATAGAGGTCCATCTTTGTGCTCTTTTTCATTAATAACTTTGCTTCTATTTTAATACATTCTTGTTCTGCTACTTTTAGTTGTTCTTGCTTTGCTTTCATCTCATTGAGAGAAAGTTTATATTGAAATATGGCATTATTTACATGATTTTCTATATCATATTGTAATTGATTTTTCTGTAATTGACAATCCTTAATTTGTAATCTAACTTGCTCATAAGTCGCATAACTCGTTATCCCTAAAGAATTTAAATAAGTCTGATAACTTTTTTCAGTATTTTGAAGTTTCAAATAATCTAAATTGTTAACTATAAATTGCTCTAATGTCTTTTTCGTGTCAAATTCTCTTTCTACCCAAGCAAAAGTTAACTTAAGAGTAGTGTTTTCCTTCATATTGGTATCTTTCTGAATCATACCAAATGAAGTCCAAAAATCATTCTTAGCTAATTCTAAATTATTATTATTATTTAATAGGTTTAGATTAGAACGAGTTAAGTCTTGCAGATTTGAATAGCCTTTTTTATGCTTAATTTCTTCCACGGAATATAGTACTCCTAAATAGTCCTTATATTCTTTATAGTACTCAATTTGCTCTTGTTCAAAAATTAATTGAAAACAACGTTTCATAAAATCTAGCTTTAGCTGATTCTGCGTATTATTTATTAGTATCCCTTGATGTTGCTTATTAAAATATGCTAAGTCATCCTGTAATTTGGCATCAGCAGCATTTGTACCCGCAGTTCCCTTATTAATATTGTATTGTGCTATCTGAGTATCAATATAGGATATTTGAATATCGATTTCTTTTATTAACTCACTAACATCATCTATGGATTTAGAGATGTTATCATTTTCTAGCTCTTCTTCCCTTACTATTTCAGCATTTATAGATTCAACTGGACCAGTATTAGGTTGATACATATCCAACAATGATTGTTTATAGTCTTCTAGTTGTTTTTTTTTACTTTTTAGTTCTTCAATTGTATTTACGATTTCAGAATATTGACTGTTTATCTTTTCATAATTAATAGCTGCAATTGTACTTTTTAATGCTTCTATTTCACTTGCAAGAACATTACGTCTATATGTATTACTATATGTCCCATACAACTTCCACAACTCATCGAAACTATATGTATACGTTTCTTCCTTACCTTGTATTGTATAAACAAAACTATGGGCTTTGATTCGTTGGTTAGGAACCCAAACTAAGATAAGCCCAACTACAATAGTTATAATGAAACCCCATTTTTTCACTAAAATTATACCTCCCCAAAAATTTTAGTTTTACCACTATATATTCCATGTGAATCGTTAATCTTCACTAGAAAACAATTTTATCTTAATCCAACCATAAATCAATTTTTTCTAAGACAAATCTTAAAATACTCTTACTTTCTGTTATCATTTGAGCTTGGCATGCCATTCCAGCTTTTAGTGCTAACTCTTCCCCCTTAGAGTTGTAAAGAACTGTTTCATTAAGACTTGCTTGGGCTAAATAATATCCAGATGTATTATTACTATCCACCTTCAAATCTTTTGATATACTGGTAATTTTTCCATAGACATAACCATAATCATTATTAGGTAGCGCGTAAATATTTATCTTTACCTCCATTCCTACCTTCAATTTACCGATATCAGAATTGCTAACATAGATATTTACTTTATATTTTGTGTCATCCTCAGGAATAATGGTTAATACCTCAAGACCACTTGTTAAAACATCTCCTTTGACCAAATCAACATTCGTATTTATAACACCAGATTTTGTTGCTTTCACAACAGCACTGTTAACTTGTGCATTTAACTTTTCTATATTCGCTTCTAATTCTCTCTTTTTAGAATGATAATTATCAATATTCACAATGGTTGTTCTTAGCTCATTATTACGATATTCTACAAGATTTCCATTCAATCCATTTTCACTATCAATATAATACTCGGTATCTTTTTGAAGTTCTAAGCTATTCTTGTTTAACTTAAGAGCTTCTATACTATCTTCTTGAGAATTAATGTTATTATTTAGATCAATTACATATTTTAATTGATAATTCTCAATGGCAGCCTTTTTTTCATTTTCGTTTAACTTATATAGTAGTTCTTTACTTTTCGTATTATCTTTCGTTAATGTTAGCTCTTTTAAATTATTTTCTACTTCGGTGATTTTAGAAATCACATTTCCAAGAAAACTATCCTGATAGGTTTCAATTCCTCTTTTTGCTTCCTCCATTGTAAGTTTCGATTGTTCCACGTCCCACTCTGTAACAGCAAGTCCTTTTAGTAGTTTATTAATTTCATAGTTCTCTTTTGTCTGTTGATAATTATCGTTTAATTCTTCCATTCTATTTATATATTCATCATACTGTAGACTATAGCTAGTAATATTGTCGAAATAATTCTCTTCATCCTCAATACTTAATTTCAATAATTCTAATTCTTCAAGCATTTCATTATAATAATCCATCTTATCTAATAAGCCTTGTTCGGTGGTTGAACTATCTATATCCATTTCAACCTTCTTAAACTGTTCTATAACTGCATTGTAGTCATTTATGTATTTCTGATATAAATTATAGTACTCTTTTTCTATACCTGTTTTCATAAGGAGATTTCTATTTTGATTAATAGAATCTTTTAATTTTTTCATACATTGTAATCTAGCTTCACTATCTGCTAAATCAGAGATGGTAGACTCTAATTTTAATTCTCTTTCTTTCATGGTAAAGGAAGAATTTTTCTTAGCCAATTCGTAGTTAATCATATAACCTTGGAATTTAAGAAAGTATTCCTCCTCTCTTTCATTATTAATAAAATAGTTTACTTCCTCTTCAATAGAATTTTTGTATTTATTTAACATTACTAAACTTTCATTGGTTTCATAAAGTTGATTTTCAAAATATTCAAGTTCTGCTAGTACTTCCTTATGTTCTATTACGTATAGAATATCACCTTCATCAACATAGTCTCCGTCCAATACCTTTACATCTAGCAGTGTTCCACCATAGGTATTTACAATAGTTCCTACCTGATTGTTTGGGCGTATCATACCTTCTGATTTCACAACAACATCAATATGCCCAAAATACATCCATATTAAAGCTATCATTAACATGCCTAGAATACCATAAATAAATAAAGGAATTATAATAGTTGGTTTTGATTCATAGACTTCTCTGCTATCTGACAATTCACTTAAATTTAGTATTATGGGTTTCATAGATGCTCCTTTGTTTGTTAGTTAAATAAAATTGTTCTGTATATCTCTAGTAAAATTCGTGCTATTTATTCTCAAACGTATAATTAAAACATCATTTACAACTGACAAAATAGTTCATTTGTAATAATGAAATTTATTATTGTATTTCATATTTTAGTATAAAAAATTATTTATTATTATATTAATATATTATTGATTATTGTATAAATAAAAAGCATGCGGATTAGTTTATTTTTTTCTTTTCCCTTCTATAATAAGGAATTCGAATTAGTAGTAATATAACAAAGATTAAATTACTTAATGTATAGATACTATAATAAATTGTCTTAAAACTATCATTGAAATTAAATAACGAAACAATACCATTTCCTACTGTTGTCATAAATAAACTATAATAAGCATATACCATTAAATGTTTTGTCAAAAATACTACATCCTTCTTTGCACTCATAAAATTCTCCATTCTGTAATTTTTTATATAAAAATGATTGAAGGGTCAAATTGTATATCGAATATCTAATCTTTTGTAGAACATCAGGCTCTTATACTAGTGTATTACCGACTTATGAAATCTCTTAATATATCATTTGACCCTTATCATTATAAATGTGGTACTATATTTATTTTACTTTTTTAAAAAAATGTCTACCACAGCATCATAGGCTGTACCTGCTGCTTCATGAGCTGCTGCGTAGCCTAATGTTCCTCCTAATCCTGCTGTTACAATTCCTACTGGTACTGATACTATAGGTGTAAATATATTTCCTGCAGCAGTAAAGCCTCCAACAAATCCACCTAGTCCACCAGCTACTGCTCCACACACGCCAGCAACATTTTGAATTATTGATTTAACAGAACCACCACAAATGTCATATTCTTCAATATTGGTCAATTCACAAAACATACCTATTTCCATATTCTTTCTCCTTTACTTATTAAAATTGTTTTTGGAGATAGTCCACACCAGCGAACCCCCCAATAAAACCAGATACACCACCAGTTATACCTCCAATTACACCTCCAATACTTGCACCTAGCGCTGCTCCTGGAACCGCTCCGACTACTCCTGCTGCTCCACCTACTGCTCCACCTATCATTCCACCAACAGCTGCTCCAGCTTTAGCACCTCCTATAGCTCCTGCAACACCTCCAACAATACCTCCAGCAATATCGTATGCAAGCCTTTGCCAATCAACACCACCATCAATGATAAGAGTCTCGTTATAGGTTAACTCTTCAAAAACAAGTACATTATACATACATTTTCCTCCAAAATATAAATTGTTTTGCTTCTTGTAACTTTGTAAATATTGCTCAAAATCATAATTATACATATGTTAATACAACAAAAATCCATATGTATAAAATATATATATTAACAAGCGCTTTCTTCGAAGTTAAGCTTAAAACTACTTGTAAATATTAAATTACTTCTTATTTATAATTCTGACTTGATTTTTTAGTAATATGTATTAAGTAATATTTGGGTCTAATCCAACATATATATCAACTACAATTTGATTAATTTCTTTTCTCTGAACTAAATATCCACTTGTAATTTGACGCAATTTATTATCTACTAAATACTTATTTATTTCGTGTAATGTATCTTGCAATTTACTTATATCATCCACTCTCTTATGTAATGCATGCATAATTTCAATTTTAGGTTTTAGTATGTCTGTTTTTTTATAAATTTGATCTCCATATACAGGTACAAGTATTTCAGTGTCTAACATTTGTTCATCATTTATACTATAGATGTTATGAGTAGAGGTTATAATGTAAACTTCAGAACTATTTAAATTTTCAGAATAATTCTCTAACATTAATTTTATTGAATTTTGAAACTCTGGAACTTTTATTTGCTCCCTTCTTGATACTACATTAA
The DNA here is from genome assembly GCA_023424235.1 of Bacillota bacterium. Lineage (GTDB taxonomy): Bacteria > Bacillota > Clostridia > Lachnospirales > Lachnospiraceae > Anaerocolumna. The sequence goes on along the minus strand of JAFAEB010000321.1, from coordinate 4,316 downwards.
GTATCCTAAATGTTTTCCCTAATATTATCATATCTTTAATACTCCTTATCCCGTCTAATTATCTATATATTAATTTGAACTATAAATGCTCTTTTACACTTGTTGTTTCCATAAATCGAAATATCTACTAGCATTCAATAATAACTCCTCATGCTTCCCTTCCTCAACTATCTGTCCCTTCTCCATTACATATATCTTATCGCACCTTTTAATTGTACTTAATCGATGTGCAATAATTATTGTGGTCATTCCTATACTATATTCCTCAATAGTCTTCTCTATTGCTCTCTCTGTAATTGAATCTAAATTACTTGTAGCTTCATCAAGAATAAGGACATCTGGATTTTTTAGTATGGCTCTTGCAATTGCAAGTCTTTGTCTTTGCCCACCTGATAAATTTGAACCATTTTCTTCCAACCTTGTCTCATATCTTAATGGCATATCATTGATAAAATCGTGTGCTTGTGCTTTCTTTGAAGCATCTATTACTTCTTCAACTGTTACATCCTCAATACCTAATGTTAAGTTTTCCATAATACTACCACTAAAAAGGAAAGTCTCTTGAGGTATGTATGCAATTCTTTCACGTAAGGATTCTAATTTAATATCTTTTAAATTATTACCATTAATTAATATTTCACCTTCTTCAGGACTATATAAGTTCAGTAATAATTTTGATAGGGTTGTTTTCCCAGAACCACTTTCCCCAACCAATGCAATTCTTTCCCCTTGTTTTATATTCATATTTATATTCTCTAATACAGGACGCCTTGTTCCATATCGAAAAGTAACATTTTTAATTGTTATATCACCTCTTATGCTATTAGGTGATAATTTTTTCTCTTCCCCTTGCTTTCTTTCAGGTTCCAAATCTAATATCTCACCTAACCTATCCGCTGCAACAAGAGCTGTCTGCATCTGTGGTTGTAGATTAATTAGATTTTTAACAGGTTCTAAGAAATAAGCTAAAAGAGAATTATAGGTAATAAGTTGACCAATAGTTAAATTCCCTTTTATTACATGGTAAGCACCTACCCAAAGTATCACAACTCCTCCTGTTACTTCCACAAATCCGACTAGTGAACCCTGCAGATTGCTAACCCAACTTAATTTAAATACACTTCTGAGTAATCGTATAAATTTTGTTTCTGTTTCTAAATTAACTTTTCTTTCCGCATTATATGCTTTCACTGTTTGAATACCGTTTAAAGATTCAACCATGTAAGATGTGAGCTGTGCATTATTCTCCATTTGTACTTGATTTAGCTTTTTATACCACTTGTTAAAGCTAACAACGATAATAAAATAAAAGATAACTACAATCAACGTAATACCAAACATATATGAATTTTGTGAGTATAGTATAATTCCTCCTACTACAACCATAATAGTATCAATCATAATTGTTAGCGTTGCTCCAGAAATCGCATCTCTTACTTTAGAAGCATCATTAAATCTAGATATTATTTCTCCTACTTTTCTAGTTCCGAAAAAGTTCATTGGTAACTCCAAAACATGTCTGTAATATCCTAGTAGTAAGGCAATATCTAACTTTTGACTTAAATATAGTAATAAATGAGAACGGACTGCAGATAGTAATACCTTGAATAAATTTAATAAAATAACACCAATAGAAAGTATATGCAATGTCTTTAATAATCCAGCAGATAAAATATCATCAAGAAGTATCTTAAAATAAAATGAACCTAGAATTCCAAAAACTGTGATTAGCATAGATACTGTAAATACATGAATGATAAGCCTCTTTTGAGGTATTAATAGATGAATAAATCTTTGAAATAAACCTTTTGTTTCATCTCCTTTTTCAAAGGTTTGGTTGGGTATCATAAGTATTAATACCCCAGACCATTGATATGCGGGAGGTTTACCTACTTCTACCTTTTCCCCAAAGAATTCTTCTGGTGTTAACTTTACAATTCCCTTTCCAGGGTCTGCAATAACCACTTCTTGCTTACTTATTTTATGGATAACTACATAATGAAGTAAATTACCATCTACTATAACATGGGCAATACATGGTAGAGGAAATTCCGAAAAGAAAGCATTCTTATCTCCCTTAACACCTCTCGCTGAAAATCCCAATTGCTCCGCTGCTTTAATTACACCATAAGCATTGGTTCCCTGCTTATCTGTACCTGCTACTTCTCGAATTTTTGTAATTGAAGTTTTATATCCATATTGTTTTGATATTGTTGCAAGACAAGCTGCCCCACAATCAGTTATATCATGTTGCTTAATGCAATAATATTTACGAAACATAATCTCCCCATTAATTATTTAATTATTTTTAAATTCTATGGTATTAAACTTTTGATAAAATCAATAAACTCTTTAATATTTATGGAAGATATAAATCCTTTTGAACCACCTGCAAAAATCTCATAATGCTCTTCTTCACAGAGTTCAACCAAATTATTGTGACATATTATAACCTCATCCTTATTCATAGTTTCCTCCCTCATCTTTTGACTTATTTATCCTCCTTACATAATTTAACATCATATATTACTAAGATCAATGCTTTGGTGCTCTTTGGTAAAAAAGATGTGCTAATTGGTAAATTTATATATTTTTTAAGAGAAATATGTTAAAATGCTAATAAAATACATTTATAATTGGGGGATTAGATGGAACGTAATTATATAGTCTTTTACTTGGATTTAATCATGAATTTTCTAGAATTTTTTGCATACATAAAATATTGTAATTATTATTTACAGTCTAAGAATAAGAAGTATTTGTATCTTCGTAACTACACTCTATATACTATATATACTATCATAGTAAGTGCATTATCTATTCCATTCTTCTGGTTACTTACTTTAATTGTAGCTTATATATTCAATTTATTTACCTATGAAGTTACACATAAAATTAATCTTTATCATGTTATTCGATTTAATATATTATACTATGTACCATACTCTATCCTTGTAACTATAGGTATTTTCATTTTTGACTTAAATATCCCTAATAATAATGATTTTTATCATGGTCTAAAAGGTATTGTAGTTGCTAGCATATTACTTATTATTTTTTCCTTCGTTTTTAACAATAAAAAATACGAGTCAAGACCTATTATCAATCCCTATAGAAAATTTGTTTATCCATTACTATCCTTAATACTCTTTATACTTTGTACCTTAGTATTCATTAGTTTTAACCTAGATGCTAAAAAAGAAACTTTTCAAAATATAATTATTATTACTTTCATCGTTAATATCATTATACTTGTACTTATCATTTCCATTTATGAGAAAATCGTAACTTTCTTACAAGATGCTGCCCTTAAGCAATTAAAAATACAACAATATGAAATGAATCAAGGCTTTTATGATGAACTATCGACTAAGACTAAACAATTAAGTGGATTAAAGCATGACTTTAAAAATCATCTCACGATTATAAATGGATGGTTACAGCAAGAAAAATATAGCGAGTTAGATAGCTACTTGAATTCCTTACAAAATTATGTGATAACTTCTAGCGATGTCATCATAACAAATAATCAAACTATTTCGTCTATCATGCAAGCAAAGAAATCTAGGTGTGAAAAACAGGAGATACAATTAATATGTGATATTGATTTTGAGGAGATATATAAAATATCAGATATGGATCTCATAATACTCTTAGGTAATATATTAGACAATGCTATAGATGCTGTGGAGAGGATACAAGATGGAAAACGGCAAATTAAACTTACTATCAAACAGTTAAAGAGCTATTTGAGCATTACATGCTTAAATCCAATTGCTATAATCCCAATTGAGAAAGATGGAATCCTACTTACAACAAAAGTGAATAAAGGGATACATGGTATTGGACTTAGTAATGTAATAGATACCTGCAAAAAGTATAACGGGGAGTGTTCTTATAGCTATAATGAGAAAGAGTTTCAGATTGAGCTGCTACTTCCAAATTACTAAAATGAAAACTATGTAGAACTACAAAGTTTATAAAAAGGTGCTAAAACTTTAACTTTTTCAGCACCTTTTTATACATTGTACTATTATATACTCCTATGTAAATCATTCATAAATCGTGTTTTCGTTGATTTATGATATTTCCTACTTAAGGGAATCTCAATATAATCCTCAAGAATAACACTATTCTCAAGTACTTCCTGAATCTTGTTGTAATTCACAATATATCCTTGATGTGTATAGATAAATTTAAGTATATCCAGCTTCTCGTACAGTTGAGATAAGGTTTCATAGCAGGAATATACATTATCTTTTCCATGGATGATACTCTTATTTCTTTTTTTCTCAATATAGCGTATGGAATCTACT
>JAFAEB010000094.1 GCA_023424235.1 Bacillota bacterium | reverse complement strand
CTGCTAAACATGCTGCAAACATAATATTAATGGTAGCACCAACGCTAGACATGTCAAAATAGATATGATTTCCCTTAAGCTCTTTTGCTTCAGCTTTAATCATACCATGTTCAATCTTAACGGTTGCTCCTAATGCTTCAAACCCTTTAATATGTTGGTCAAATTGTCTACTTCCAATGTTGCATCCACCTGGTAGTGCAACTTGTGCTTTCTTATACTTACCTAATAATGCTCCAAGTAAATAATAAGATGCTCTTATTTTACGTATAAATTCATAATCAACACTTAAAGAATTAATATTACTACCATTTATCTTAACTGTATTTTTATCTACTCTATCTACTTGTGCTCCTAATTCTAGAATTGCCCTTAGTAAAACATTAATGTCGCTTATGTCTGGTAAATTGTCAATTTTAACTGTTTCGTTCGCCATGATTGCTCCAGCAATCACTCCAAGTGCTGCATTTTTAGCCCCACCGATGGTTACTTCACCTTGTAAGGCCTTTCCGCCTTTAATAATATATTGCTCCATTGCACACCTCTGTTTTTGTTTAAAGATTTATTCAAATTGCACATAAATCTTGTTTCAATTTGTAAAAATTGTTATATCAACTTGATTATACCATAAATTAAATACTTGTAAATATTTTTTTATTATCTGAGAAGGATTTCCTATATATTCGTAGCAGAATATCTATATATCTTTGAAAAAATTTCTATATATCCTTAGACGAATTTTTATACTTTAGGACCTCATCTTTGATTTGTTCCATTAATTCCTCCATCGATAATCCTTCTGCCTCGATAATAATATCAGCATACTTTTCATATAAAGGGCAACGTTCCTCATATAAGGAATAAAGTGATTGTCCATCCTTTAACACAACGCCTCTACTTTTAATATTACCAAGCCTACTATTAATAGTGCCATAATTTAATTTAATATATACAAGGATTCCATGTTTTTTATGATGTTTCATTGCATCTTGCCTGTATATTACACTGCCACCTGTGGCAATAATAGTATGGTCCGTAATTAGGTTTTTATTTACCTCACCTTCAATATCAAGAAAATGTTCAAGTCCTTCGGTTTCAATAATATCCTTTAATAGTCTATTTTCTTGTTGTTGAATTAATAAATCCGTATCCACATAACGATACCCTAAAACTTTAGCCAGTATAACACCAATTGTGCTTTTCCCTGCTCCGGGCATACCAATTAATACTATATTATCCATACATAGTATCCTTTCATCTTTTATTAAATTAGATTATTTCTTCTTTTTTCTAACACTATATCCAAAGGTACCTAGTAAGTCACCAAGTCCATAATATTCACCGTGAGAATATACAATTGGCTCTGCCTTACTTAAATGAAATTTACCCTTTTCATCCATATAGTCCTTATCTGCATGTACACCTACTACTTCTCCAATAAACATATGATGAGAACCAAGAGCTATAATCTCTTTTAACCTACATTCAATATTAACCGGACATTCATCAATAAGCGGTGCCTGAACTACATTACCTTTTATAGGAGTTAAATTCATTTCCTTAAATTTATCCACTGTTCTACCGGACTTAACACCACAATAGTCAACAGCTTTCGTTAATTTCTTGGTACTTAAGTTTATAACAAACTCCTTCGAATCACTTATTATATCATATGAATAACGCTCTGGTCTAAGGGAAATATAAACCATTGCTGGATTGGTGCAAATTGTGCCAGTCCAAGCCACCGTAACAATATTAGGTGTTTCATTTTCCCTTTGACAGCTTACCATTACTGCAGGTAAAGGGTAGAGCATATTACCAGCTTTCCAAAAATCCTTTGCCATTAATTTCTTCCTTTCAAAAAACACAATTACCTATCACATACGTTTTCAGCTCTTCTTCACTTTTTTACAGTTCATGCAAATATATCCAATACCCATTATTATAATACTCTTTACTATGCATTTTATTTTTATTATAATGACATTAATATAATTTATACTATTTAAATGACATTACTATATTTTCTATTCTAGTTAATTTCACTTAAAATTGAAAGGACAATGCATCATGAGTTCCAACTACGTAAATATTGAGTCAGTATCAAATGAGGTTAAAGATAAAGTAAAGCAAACTTTAAAATTTAGAACAGGAAATTTTGTATGGAGAGTAAAATTCTCATCTCCACTTAATCCTTCCTCTGTTAATAATCGAACGGTATATGTAACCTCAATTAATCAAATACCGTTAAAAGCAAATATTAAGTACGATTCCATTAATCGCTACATAGAAATAGAACCAATCGAACCTTATGCTCAAAATGAATCCTATATCCTTACCATAACTAGAAGCGTTATGTCACAAGGGGGAAAATACCTAAAAAAAGAAGTTCAAATTCAATTTAAACTATAAGCTTAAGGAAAGGCCTGTATTACAGGCCTTATTTATTTTCATAAAAGTCTTCTTCATTTATATACATTAGATGATTATAATCAATATCTTTCGTAATGGCCATGTTCTTTAAGACATTTTTATATCGATTATCCGCAGATTCTCTTGCTCTTTTTAAGAAATCCATTACCGCTTCTAATCGATCATTTGGATTTACATTTTCATTGATCTCATCAATTGCCTTTAATATAATTTGCTTTCCTTCAAGGGATAATTTATAATCAGATTCCTCTAGATAACAAAGAGCACATCCATATAAATCCTCTCTCTTAAAAATAGGAATATCAACTCGACTTCCGAATACCGATTGAATATTTTCATGCTTATCTAAAAACATGTCCATATTCTCTTTTCTATCTTCAAGAATGATATAAATTTTATTATCATATATCTGAATTGTATGAAGGATCTGATTTAACATATTATCACTTAATTTTGTAGCTTCCTCAATAATCAAGGTACCATCTAGCAATTTATTAATATTCTTACTAAGCTGCATTTGATTTAACTTTAATGCTGATATTTTAGCGACTCTAGGAGATTTTATGAAATCTTGCTCATATAAAAATTTAGCATAACTTTTTCCTAATGTAGTTCTGCCTGATTTTACATCACCAGTAATAATAAAATGCTCCCCTTTTCCCTCTTTAAATACAATACGTTCTAAAGAATTTACTATCTGCTTATTACATTCGTTATTACAAATATAATAACCAAATAATTTCTTTAGATAGGTATTCTCATTTTGAATAATTTCTTCTATCGCTTTAATAGCAGTATTATCATCAAGGGCTTTGGTATCGTAAGTTGAGAAGCTTTCTTCCTCTTCGCTATCACAAGAAGTATCCATATCCTCTTCTAGATAATGTTTATTAAAGATTTCTTCCTCTTTTTTATGACTATGTTCTTCTTCACTATAGCCCTCAAACATCCCAAAAGATAAGAGTTCTTCATAGGCACTTCTTTCCACTTCCCTCGGATCTTCTGCTATACTTTCAGCTTGTTTATCTTCATAGTTTTTCGCATAATCTTCTTCATAGTTTTCAGCTAGCTTTTCTATATCGTCTTCCGCTTTATCTTCTTCGTAGTCTTTTGCTTGCTCAGCTATATCGTCTTCATACTGCTCTTCTTCGTAGTCTTCTACTTGCTTTTCTACATAGTCTTTTGCTTGCTTTTCTATATCGTCTTCCGCTTTATCTTCTTCGTAGTCTTCCGCTTGCTCAGCTTCATCATAGATTTTTGCTTGCTCTTCTTCATAATCTTCAACTTGCTTTTCTACATAGTCTTTTGCTTGTTCTTCTATATCGTCTTCCGCTTGCTCTTCTATATCATCTTCATACTGCTATTCTTCGTAGTCTTCTAC